>CALCGJ010000026.1 GCA_937900965.1 uncultured Bacteroidota bacterium
GAACCTGGAAAAGGATTATCCCGTTCCTCCATGTGCCCGGATGCCGGAGCAGAAAAAGATTCGTGTATAACCCATCATATTCCATATGATATCGTATCGCCATCGGCCAAATATAAGTTGCCGGGAAGCCTCGCTGAAATATCAGGGATCTCCTATTACCAGCCAAACAGAATTGCTTGCATTCAGGATGAGAAAGGGCTTATTTACATCTATGACTTAAAAAAAGAGAGGATCTCTTCAAAGCATCTGTTTGGGAAAAGCGGTGACTATGAAGGTCTGGCTGTTGTTGGGGATACGGCCTATATCCTTCGTTCCGATGGAGTAATTATTAAGGTAGAAGATTTCACCAACAAAGGTAGGAACGTGATAAAAATATCTACTCCCCTGTCAACAAGAAACGATGCGGAAGGGTTGGTCTTTGACAGTGCAACACATGCCTTATGGATTGCTTGCAAAGGTTCATCAACCCTAAGCCCGGATGCCAAAAACAACGGATATAAGGCTGTTTTCCGGTTTGATCTGTCAGCGGAGAAACTATCAGACGACCCTCTGTTCCTGGTTGATCTGGCCAGGCTTCCAGTAATGGGAAAATCAAGCTGGGTCAGAAAGCAATCGGTCAGACTGGGACAAGCATTAAAACTGTTGGGAGAAGACTGGAATTTTCAACCATCCGGCATTGCCATTCACCCGGTTGAGGATGATATTTATATTATCTCCCACATTGGAAAACGTCTTGTGGTACTTGACCGTAATGGAGAAATACGTTCGGTCAATCGTTTGGATCCCAAGACTTTCAGGCAACCTGAAGGGATCTGTTTCTCTCCGGAGGGTGATCTTTTTATTTCCAATGAGGGCGATGGAGGGAACGGTAATATATTAAAATTCAACTATACCCCCAGATGAAATCAACGGCATTTCTGACCCTGTTAATTGTAGGAATTGCCTCCTCCGGTATGGGGTACGAACCGTACGATTATCCTGCTAATCATAACCGGAGCCCGGATATCCCTCCTGATACTTCTGTGGTAGTATATTCTGTTTTTTTGATCGGAGATGCACGAAAAGCCTATCAGGATTCTGCCCTCCTGCACATGCTTAAATCCAATCTCTCTGAAGCCGGTGAAAACAGTACAGTGATCTTTCTGGGAGACAATTCCCAACCGAATGGCTTGCCTGATTCAGCTCATAAAACCTGGGATGTCGCAAAAAACAGCCTATTAGCCCAACTTCATCTCATCGATAATTATAAAGGGAAAGTGATTTTTATACCAGGCAATCATGATTGGGCTAATGGGCAAAAACAAGGGTTGAGTCATGTGAGAAACCAACAAAAGTTTATAGAACGATATTTGAAGGAGAAGGAGACATTCCTGCCAAAGAAAGGAGCGCCGGGCCCCGTGGAGATCCAGCTCACAAAAGATGTTGTGCTGATTATCATTGATTCCCATTGGTGGTTTCATGAGAATAAAAAAAGCTATTCAGGAATTGAAGATGAAGCCGATCTCTTTGTTCAAATTCACGATGCCGTTAGCAGAAATAGCCAGCGTAAAATCATATTCGCCACGCATTACCCCCTATTCTCAGTTGGGAATCATGGTGGTCACTTCCCTTTATCCTATAATCTTTTTCCGCTCCTGGATGTAAATCCCAACCTCTATATTCCTCTTCCCGGATTTATCTATACCGGTTACCGTAAGTTTTTGGGGTCACGCTATGACCTGCCGAATCCGCATTACAAGTTACTGAAAGAAAAGCTATTGGAAAGCTTCAAGGGGCACGACAACCTGATTTATGTTGCCGGCCATGAACACAACCTACAGTGGGTCGATACATTATCTATACACCATATCATTAGTGGCTCTGCCGGCATCACTTCCTGGGTCTCCAGGAGCAGGAAAACCGATTATGCGCAGGCGGCCACAGGATTCGCCCGACTGGATTTTTATGAGAATGGTGACGTATGCCTGGAATTCAGAACGCTGCTTGAAGGAGAGGATGGCCGGGATCATCTTCCAATGAATAAAGGGATCGTGAGTTTCAGAACAACCTTATTCAATCAACCTCTATTTGATCCTGAAACGTTTAGCCGGTATGTTGAGGAGATTGATCTTTCTGACAGTTTAGTTACTGCCGCTCCGAAAGGAGAGGTATTTCGGGCAGGCAGGTTTAAGAGGGCTTTTTTTGGCAACAATTACAGAGCGGAATGGATTACACCCGTGACAGTCCCCGTGTTTGATCTCAAACATGAAAAAGGAGGTCTCAGGATTGTAAAAAAAGGCGGCGGCGACCAAACGAGATCCCTCCGGTTAGAAGAACAGGATGGGAATCAGTGGGTGCTTCGTTCATTGGATAAAGATATCTCAACTGTAGTTCCGGAAAGTATCCGGATAGGGATGGCTGAAGATGTGGTGAAGGACCAGATGTCGGCATCGCTGCCATGGGCTGCCCTGGCCATACCCAGGATTGCCGATGCTGCCGGAATTTATCATACAAATCCCAAAGTTGTTTATCTTACAAAGGATCCCCGCCTGGGTAAATATCTGGACGATGTTTGGGAGGGACTGTATCTGTTCGAAGAGAGACCAGAAGGGAACAGAAAAGATGTGGACAGTTTCGGCCGGTCAAAAGAGATCGTTGGTACAGAAGATATGCTGGAGGAAATTCAGGACGATCCGGATCATTTCGTGGACCAGGAGCATCTTCTCCGATCGCGGCTTGTTGATATGTTAATCAGCGACTGGGATAGGCATGAAGATCAATGGCGGTGGGCTACTTTTAAGGAAAATGGAAAAACAGTCTACCGGGCAATCCCCCGTGACAGGGATATGGCTTTTTATGTAAGCGAAGGGTTTTTGATCCGGTTATCGGCTAAGTCTCCTTTTATGCGAAAGATGCAGGGTTTAGATTATCAGGTAAAAGATTTGAAAGGCCTCAATTATCAGGCAAGGCACCTTGACAAAAGGTTCTTAAACGAGTTGACGCTGGAAGAGTGGGTACAGACTTCTGATCAACTGAAGAACCTGATTTCTGATATCGTTCTTGAAGATGCTGTTCATGATATGCCGGCACCGGTAGCAGAAATACACGGGGACCAGATCATTGCCAAATTGAAATCCAGAAGGTATGATCTGACACAATCGGCGGTATCCTATTTTAAACTGATAAACCGGAAGGTCGACATTGTCGGAACTGATAAGAGAGATGTTTTTCTTGTTGAAAGAGTGAATGACCAACAGACCAGGGTTACTCTGTCAGGCATGGATAAAAATGGTAACGCTTCCGATCCCTACTACCAAAGAACATTTGATCATGGACAAACCAGGGAGATTCGTCTTTATGGGCAAAAAGGCAAAGATGAGTTCAGAATTTCCGGGTCTGTTAATAAAGGGTTGAAGGTGAGAATCGTTGGAGAAAAAGGAGAGGATAAGATTATGGATAGCTCTCATGTGAAGGGTATATCCCGTAAAACCATAATCTACGATGTTAAGAATGGTTATAAAACCCGCAAGGGAAAAGAGACACGGATCATCACTTCAAACAACCCCGGGAAGTTCGCATATAATTACGGCGCCTTTGATTATAATAAATTCCTCCCCCTGGTTCTGATGGGTTACAACACCGACGATGGTGTCTTTCTGGGAGCTGGCTTTTGGTGGAAAACATACGGGTTTATGAAAGAGCCATACGCCAGTCAGCATAAAGCGGTCTTTAACTATTCATTTGCTACAAAAGCCCTGGAGTTTAATTATTCCGGAACTTTTATTGATGTAATAAAAGACCTGGATCTGAACCTCTATCTTGACTTCAGGGATCCAAAATATACCCGAAATTATTTCGGTATGGGAAATGAGACAGTTCGGGTGATCAGCGATAAGAATTATAACCGTGTACGGATATCGCAGATATTGATAAACCCGCAACTTGGCAAACAAATCGGCCGTTTTGGGAAACTCTCCGCGGGATTATTTTATCAGAATATTCACGTAGAGAATACACAAGGGCGGTATATTTCCGATCTTTCTATCAACGGGTTGGATTCCGGCATCTTCAGGCGGAAGGAATTCTTAGGTATTAACGTCGGTTTTACCTGGGATGGCAGGAATAACGAAATCTTTCCCACCCGCGGCATTCATTGGGTGACTGAATTGAAGTCGTTCTATCATTTACACGATCCTCAGCGTTCGTTTATTCAACTCGCTTCAGAATCCGGCTTCTTTCTGAGTTTCAGACGTCCTTACCGTATCGTCCTGGCATTCAGGATTGGGGGGGCTTTAAATCTGGGAAACTATGAATTTTTTCAGGCAAACAGCCTTGGCGGAAAAGAAAACCTCCGGGGTTTCAGGGATACCCGTTTTTCCGGTGACGCTGTGATTTACCAGAATACTGAGCTCAGGATCAGATTGCTGAAAATTAAAAGCTATATCTCAAAAGGGCATTTCGGAATCATGCTGTTTAATGACGTAGGCCGGGTTTGGTATCAAAGTGAAAAATCCGGAAGATTGCATCACGGTTATGGCGGAGGGATCTGGGTATCTCCGTTTGGAATGGCGATTTTAAATATATTGTACGAACGATCCCGCGACGAGAAAAACGGTCTTTTCTCCATTCGGTTTGGGTTTTTATTCTGACCCGTTTATCCGAATTACTCCAGCAGCGTATCCACCACCCCCTTTACAGTATCTATGTCTTTTTCAGCCCTTGTTGCCCGAAAGAAGCCGGTGAAAAAAGCTTTGGCATTGCTACCCAAAGCCTGGTGTTTGTATCCACCCTCCTGCACGATCAGGGTTGGTAACCTCAATTCTCCGATGAGTCTGCCATTTTGTTCGAAATGCTTTGGAGTCAGGCGCCAGGTGCCGGTAGGATCTCCTTTGGCAGTGTCCAGTCCCAGGGCAACGATCAGAAATTCAGGGGCATAGGTTTTGATCTTGCCCAGAGCTTTAGCTAGCACGGTTTTGTAAATGTCGGGGTCGATCTCTTCGTCGAGAGGATAGTTGATGTTAAACCCCAAACCTTTCCCTTTGCCTTTTTCATCTTTAAAACCGGAAAAATAGGGATAGGCAAATGAAGGATGTCCGTGAATGGAGATGGTGAGCACATCGTTCCTGGAGTAAAAAATCTGTTGCTGACCATTGCCGTGATGGTAATCGATATCCAGGATTGCTACTTTGCCAAAGGGTTTCAGGTAATTTGCTGCGATAGCGCAATTGTTGAAGTAACAGAATCCGCCAAAGATCTTGCGTTCGGCATGATGACCGGGAGGCCGGGTGAGCACGTAGGCCGATCTGGTTCCTTCCAGAATTTCTGTTGCTGCGGTGAGGGTACAATTGACCCCCCATCGGGCCGCAAGATAGGCGTTCTGATTTAACGGGGTGAAGGTATCCAGGCAGTAGTAGCCCGCCCGTACCGACAGCTCTTTTGGAGGCCTGGCGCTGTTTCGGATGGGAAATACATAAGGGTAGACCGATTTGCCGGGTGCCAGGTTCTTACATACCGTTTTAAAGTAGGTTACATATCCCCGTTCGTGAATGTCAAGAATAAACTTTTCGGGGAATTCTTCTATCTCTCCTTTCCTGAAAACACCCATCTTCACCAGCTCTTTTTCGATGCTGGCAATCCTGACAGGCGATTCCACATACCCCTTTTCGCGGATGTGATGGATTGAATGGCGGTCATTGATCACCCAGAATATTTTTTGCTTTTCAGGAAGAAAGGTCTTAAACGATTTTGCCTCTTCTTTTTTCAGATAACGGAAAGGCCGTAAGGTGACAGGATCATCCTGAATGCTACTGACCACTTTTTGAATGTAATCCTCGGGGCAATAATCTCCATATTTGCGTTCCAGGATCGCTCTTATTATCTTCCTTGTTTTTTCAACCGGAAGGGTCGCTGTTTGTCCAAGTCCGTCGAAAACAAGGTAGGGCGCTCCGTCATCATCGGGCTTGACCGGGGTTTCATATGCTGTATTGGCGATAGGCCTGGCACCGTATCGTTCGTAAAAAGCAAGCCGGGTTTTGTTTTGCGGCAGGTACTTCTGGTCCTTGTACAGTTGCGGATCATCCGGCAGGCATTCAAAAAAGATTCCGATTGCGCCAAGTACTTCTGCCTCCTCTCTGAGGCGCTCATAAAGGGCTCCTCCAATCCCGGAAGAGGGTTTGCCAGGTGAAACCGCTAAAAAATCCAGGAAACAAAATTCCAGGTCAGGCATATAGAGCAGCAGGGCAAAACCGCGGATGGTTTCGTTGAAATCCTCTGCAATGATCAGTGTTGCCTGGTAATGATATTTGAGCGGGTCGACCATCTGCTCCGACAATTCATTGATCTTCTCTTCCTGTATGTCGGGAAACTGCTTCCTGATGATCTGCCTTACCTTCTCCATTGCCCGGCGATTGACATCAAGGAAGGGATTCGATAGTTTACGGATTCGGAACATGGATACAAAGGTCGGATTTTTTCCCGATAAAACTGTCAGTCCACAGTTTGCAGTTGGCAGTTGGCAGTCTTTTTCCTTATGACCTCATCCCTCTTCCCTCATCCCTCATCCCTCGTCCTTCGTCTCTTTTTCTCCCCCTGTAACCTCTTCTCCTCCAACCGCTTCTCTATTGATTCAGCAGATGGCTTAGTGGGTTTCCGTTTTTTTCGGGGTGTCAATGCCTTTGTTAGCAGGTCATAGAACTTTTCGGTTACCTGCTCCTTATTCTTCAACTGGCTTCGCTCAGATTGTGAAACCAGGACCAGTTCACCCTCCTGGTTGATCCGTTTTACCAGCTTTTCGAGGATTAACTCCTTCTCCTCCCGCGATAACAACATGGAATTCGACACATTAAACCTGAGTTCCATCTTTGTGCTGACTTTGTTCACATTCTGCCCACCCGGCCCGCTGCTGCGTGATGCGGAAAAAGTCAATTCTGAAGAAAAATCACGGTTATTGAGGATATCCTGCGGCATATTCCGAATGGTGTATTAACCCATAAAAATACAGTTTTCTTTTCTCTTTACCGCGTCACTACTTTCTTCACTTTGACACATTTCGCTACCTCGCTATTTCACTATTTCGCTATTTTCTTTACTTTTACCCCCATGCACGACTACCCCATATTCCTCTTTGTCGCCCTGCTCATCTTCGGATATGGACTCTTCTCCAAAAAATCGGGGGAATCGATGATTACAGCTCCCATGGTATTTGTAGCCGTTGGGCTGGCAGCCAGCTTCATCCCTGTCGATTTCCTGCAGGGCGGCATCAGGGCGCCGTTCTTCAAAGTAATTGCTGAACTAACCCTGGCATTGATCCTGTTTATCGATGCCTCTACAATTAACCTTCGAACCCTGATGAAGGAAAAAGGGATTCCATTCAGGCTTCTTTTCATTGGCCTGCCACTAACCATGCTTGTAGGCACCTTGCTCGCACTGCCCCTTTTCTCATCTGTCGGAATATGGGCCATCTGCCTGATGGCTTTCATTCTCTCTCCCACGGATGCCGCTCTTGGGAAAGTTGTAGTCACAAGCACCAGGATTCCGGGCAAAATCCGCCAGGTGATAAATGTGGAGAGTGGATTGAATGATGGAATAGCGCTTCCTCCCATCCTTGTTTGCATTGCTGCTCTTTCTGAAACACCTGGTCAGCATGCTGAAGTGCATTATTGGATTTTTTTCATTCTCAAACAACTTATTCTGGGTCCGTTGATTGGA
This sequence comes from uncultured Bacteroidota bacterium, assembly GCA_937900965.1. Taxonomy (GTDB): domain Bacteria; phylum Bacteroidota; class Bacteroidia; order Bacteroidales; family FEN-979; genus QYOJ01. Next base: position 7,687 of record CALCGJ010000026.1, read on the forward strand.
GGAGCAGTTGGCTGGTTTGGAGGGAAGCTGGTCGACAAAGCATCAGGTGCCGGATGGATGAACGCCACATTTCAGCGATTAGCCGCCATCTCTCTTGCAATTATGGCGTTTACCCTGGCCGAGATGGTTCATGGAAACGGCTTCATTGCAACCTTTTCCGCAGGATTATTCCTGGGTACACGGACCCCACAGATCCGGAAACGTATCCAGGAATTTGGTGAAGCAGAGGGGGAGGCCCTTGAACTGTTTATCTTCCTCCTGTTCGGGATGATCCTGGTTCCTATGGCGCTCCCCTTCTGGAACCTCAATACCTGGATCTACGCCATACTAAGCCTTACTGTCATTCGAATGGTACCTGTCGCCATCAGCCTCCTTGGAAGTAAACTCTCCTGGCGATCGGTTGGTTTCATTGGCTGGTTCGGTCCCCGGGGGATTGCATCGATTCTGTACCTGATTCTGGTCCTGATACATATTGGTACCAGAGGTTACGAACAAATCATGTCTGTTGTTGTACTAACGATCCTGCTCAGTGTGTTTTTGCATGGACTCAGCGCTGTCCCCCTGTCAAAAATTTACAGGAAATAGTAATTTACTTGTATCTTTGCGCAAAAGGCCTGAGTTTCATGAGAAAGAGGAGATTCATTGTACTCTATTTAGTGTGGATAGCAGTCATTATTTGCACCTTTCTTCTGACACTCAACTTCAGTATCAACTTCAGCAAACAAATTGTGTTGGCCTCCTCCAGAGCCTTTTTCCAGGAGATCGTAGCCACACGATCATGGAATTCTTCCCATGGAGGTGTCTACATGGTGGTTTCTGACAAGGTGCAACCCAATCCTTACCTCGAGGATTCGTTGAGGGACCTCACCACCACAAATGACATGAAACTGACGAAGGTCAACCCTGCATATATGACCCGGCAGATCTCAGAGGTAGCCCGGAAAAAAAATGATGTCATCTACCACATCACCAGCCTCAATCCCATCCGGCCCCAAAACAAAGCAGACGATTGGGAGCGTCACGCTCTGGAATCATTTGCACAGGGGGATACCGAACGGTTTGAAATGGTTGACAGGGATACTGTTCGCCTGTTCCGGTATATGGCTCCCCTGATGGTAGAGCACTCGTGCCTGGATTGCCATGCGAATCAGGGATATCGTCTGGGGCAGATCCGGGGTGGCATCAGTATAACGACTCCCAGCTCCGATTTTTACGACACCCTTGGTCAGGTTATTATTACCCGGTCAGCCATTTTTCTCACTCTTCTGCTGACAGGACTTCTGGGGATATTTTTCTTCCAGAGGATGGTCGACAAGCAATTCCAGGTTGTAGAGGCTCAGAATAAAAAGCTGACCCTGATGAACCTTGAAAAAGACAGGCTGTTCTCCATTGTAGCTCACGATTTGCGCTCCCCGATTTCAGGGATCCAGGGGCTGAGCCAGATTTTGCTGGATGAAATCGATTCGTTAAGTCCTGAAGAGAAGATTCGTATCATCAGTTCTATCTCGCGTTCTTCAGATAATGTTCTCAAGCTCTCCGAACACCTGATGCAGTGGTATCAAACCCGTAAGGGTATTCTAACGGCAAAACCTGAACATTTCAACTTCGGGGCGATCGTAGAAGAAGTTGTGGAACTGTATGACGAAAAAGCAGGAAAAAAAGAGATTTCCGTACAAACCAATATTCCTGCTACCCTTCAGGTCTACAGTGATCTTAATATGACGGAAGCTATTATCCGCAACCTGCTAGGCAATGCACTCAAGTTCACTCCTCACGGCGGATTGATTGAGATTGCGGCAAAAGATATCCCAGGCTCGGATAATATTGAGATCACCATCAAGGACAATGGGATTGGGATGGACAGCCAAACCAGGGAAAGCCTTTTTAAAGAGAACTTCATTGCATCAAAACCAGGAACAGATAAGGAAGAGGGAACCGGATTAGGCCTGGCTATCTGCCATGAGTTCGTTGAAAAGAACAAGGGAACTATCCGCGTTGAGAGTACATTGGATGTTGGAACCAGGTTTATTGTTACCCTTCCGAAAAAACTTCAAGTATGATCTGACAACCAGTACAACCTTACAACAGAAGTCAGTGTGATCCTGGTATGTGCTTAGAACTTCCCGAATTTCAGCGAGAGATTAGCGTTAAACTGGTTGATCAGACTTTTAGAGGTGTTGACCAGTTCCAGATCCGGTGTATAGCGGTAGCTGACCCCGATGCCGATCCTGAAAAACTTTACAATGTTGAATTCGGCCTTTACCCCCGGCTGGATCACGAAAAAGGCATCCCAATCCACGGTTTTGTATCCTCCCCAGTCGTATTTATCAACATAATCAGGTCGGTACATGTAAGTAAGACCTCCTCCGCCGATCAATAACGGGAATGATACATGTACAGCAGACATGGGGATAACGGTGAACTCAACCAGCAAGCCACCGTATCCACCATACAGATTAGCGCTCTGCCACTGTTTATCTTTATCATCATAAACCAGCAGATCGTATTTCAAGTTGCCGGAGTTAACGATCCCGTACCCTGCCAGGCCAATTGAGATCCAGTGGTTGAATGTTGCTCCCAGGCTAACTCCCAGGAGAAAAACATTTTTACCTCCTTTAAACTGTGTATAGGCAAATTCAGGGCCAAGAAAGTAGCCAATGTAAGGTTTTTTGTGTTCCTTTCCTTTCTGAAACAGGGTTTTGATTTCATCCTGATCCTGTTGATCAGCTTTTTTAGTATAGTCTTCCTGAGAAAAAACATGGTTTCCAAGAAAAACCAGTAAAGCAATGAGTGTAAAATACTTTTTCATACTACCTGGATTTTTTATTTGTGTGATAAAGATAGCGTGAAAATGAGAGAATTGGGCTTTGATCTGCGTTATTTAGAATTATTCTATATGATCCGGCTTCTGTTCCAAAGAGTAGCTGACCCTTACTTTCAAAGAGATTCTGTCACAGTTTCAATCCACATCTCCTCCGTAATCCACCACTTTCCATAGTCTGCAAACTCAGTAAGAATCTTCAGTTCTTTCATTTGATCGGGTGTCATGCCGCTGTCGGATGCTTCAAGGATTATGTCAATGGTCTTTTGCAATTTTGATTGCCATGTTCTGAGGTCCTCCATGGAATAGATACGGCCATGTCCGGGAATTATCGTGACATCATCCGGGAAGTTTTCCGTAACCCACCTCAGGTTCTCCACATACTGAACAGGGCTCCCTCCGTGTTCAATATCAACATAGGGGAAGTTGTCGGCAAATATCAGGTCGCCCATCACCAGCACCTTTGCCAGGGGAAACCAAACAAGGATATCTCCTCCGGTATGGCCTCCGGGAACATGGATGAGCTGAATCGTTTCACTATTAAACCGGATTGACATCCTGTCGGAAAAGGTAATATTCGGCCGGGCGTACTCCGGGAAAGCAGGTTTCTCCTGTCCCAGGGATACCTGATCGTGGCTCAACATCTCATTTACATGCTCATGAGCAATGATATCCACACCCTCTCCAAAAGGGATATTCCCTCCGGTATGATCTGAATGCCAGTGAGTATTTATCATGTACCGTAGATTTCCTGCGCCGATCTTCTCCAACTCGTTACGAATCTCTTCTGCAGATCGTTCGTAACCTGCGTCCACCAGCATCAGGCCATCATCTCCGTTAAAGGCCACCATGGAAACACGGCCTACATACAAAATCCGGTATATCCCGGCTGACAACTCTGTTACACTGGTTGGGAGTGGTTGGTTTTCCTGTGAAAACAGGCTTCCCGGAATAAACAGGACCAGGAAGAAAAAAAATCTCTTTGAGCTCATAGTGTCAATTTCTGTTTCTCAAATTTACACCTTTTCCGTGATTGAACGTTGAACTTTAAACCAGAAACCGAATTTCACCGAATATCCTTTATCTTTGTAAGAACAACACTAACCTGAATTGTATGGAACATTTTGAAAAAATTCTACGGCTCGATAATGCCTTTGAAGCAGAACGTATGCGCGAGATGCTGGAAGGAAATGACATTCCCTTCTCCATCATTGAGCGAACTGATTCTGCACTCGGTGGCGTCTCGGAGCTGGAGTTCGGCTGGGGCTATGTTGAAGCTCCTCCCGATAAGAGGGAGGAAGTTCTCAAAATCTACCGGGAGATCACAGGGAAATAACCGGGATGCCTGTTGTCTACACCCGCGGAGGGAGTATCCTGATTACCTCCATTGTTTACATCGCAGCTTTGTGTTGTGCTATCCTTATTGGGGCTATAATACTTGCCTTCGGGGCAGATGAACAGCATAAACTCCAATTCTACTATCTTTGCCGGTTGAATGTGGGATAAAACAATAGAAACAGGAAAAGGGACACTGACCCGTCTGGTTGATTTCATCCGGAGAAAACATTACAACGAGACGGTTGTCAACTCTATCCTTGGGTGGTTGCCGTATATCGTTGGTTCTGTTGCGACTGCCCTGGTGGCCATTCTCTATGCCAAAATCTTTGACTATATCAATCAGCTTTCCCACTACGTCAAAGACAATTTCTCCTGGCTTTTTTTCATCATTACACCGGTTTGTCTGCTGGTTGCCTGGTGGATCGTAAAAAGATTTGCACCGGCTGCTTCGGGCAGCGGGATTCCGCAACTGATGGCCGCCCTGGATCCGAAACGGGATCCGAAGAAAGTATCTACAGGATTTTTACTGGGCGGAAGAACCCTCGTCACGAAGTTCACCAGTAGCATCGTTGCATTGCTGGGAGGGGCTGTAATCGGACGGGAAGGACCTATGATCCAGATGAGCGCCTCCATTTTTTATATCGTTCACAAATTCATCCCAAAAGAGTGGCCACGCATTGACCGGGGCAGGATGCTGATTGCCGGAGGAGCTGCAGGGCTTGCTGCTGCCTTTAACACTCCATTGGGAGGGATCGTATTTGCCATTGAAGA
>CALCGJ010000027.1 GCA_937900965.1 uncultured Bacteroidota bacterium
AAGAGGTGATCATTGCCTCGTTCAGGATATCCTTGAGCCCATCTCCGTCGGGCAGCGAATCAAGCGCCGAAGTCAAGTCCCCTTTTTGCAACTCCATATCACGGACCAAAGGATGAATATCCTCCAAACTTGCTTCAGGGTCCTGTAGCTTTTCCCGGTAGTCATCGAGAGTATCCAGAAGTTTTTCCGTTCGCTCGATTACAGTGTCCTCATTTTTCAGGGAAAAATGGGAGGAAAATGGGATTCCCGATATGTAATCAACCACTGGTGGTTTCTTGATCCCGGTACCCGCTTTTGACATGTCCGCTAAAGTATCATCAAGGATTGTTCCGAAGCTCTTATTCACAGGCTCCTGGTTATTTTCGCTGTTCTTGGGGTAAAGGGTCTTCAAAATTTCACTAATAGAATTTACTTCCATTTTCTTAGCCTCCTTTCACATAAACTTTGTGAGATCGACAGGGTCTCCACGGCTGCAAAACGGATCGGGTGGATCAGCCTGGAGCCACTTATTTTGGATGATATGCAAAAGTCGTGCAAAATCTTGAGGATTGATGATTTAAGATCGGATTGTAGTGAATTTGTGTCGATGAAGTGATTTCATATCAGTGCCCTGAGGTTCCACTTCAGGCAGAGGTAATTTCCATTAACACAAATGATAACAACGTGTTGTGGAAGTACTTATCCTTCTACCCCACACAAGGACCGCACCCTTTAAACCGAAATTGCGGAGAAGCACAATCGATGCATGGAAGCGAAGTACCTTGCCCTCGCCAAAACCCGCGGCCCGGGATAGGGTAATAAAGTGGGAACAAATTGCCTCTTCGAACATCCGGACCGGCAGGAATTGTAGCCCGGCTTCGTTACATCATCGAAGACCGAGTGCCCCCTTTTTCGTTCGTTCCGTCCGTACAAAAAGCAAGACGCGAGGTCCGGAAAGATCAAACTGCGCCCTTTGCTTCTTCTATCGAAAGATCAACCGTAATTTCACTGGTTTCTGCGAAACCTTTCAGTTCCTCGCTTAATGCGGCGGTACCAACGATTCGAACGCCGATATTTGCGTGCTGACAGGTTTGAATCACGGTTATGATCAGTTTAATCAATGTAACGCTGGTTCCCCCTACCTTGCTCATATCCAGAATAAATTTTTTGATCCCTGTGTTTACCATTGCCTCGACCTTAGACTTGAAATACCTCTCTATCTCCACGCTGACCGGTCTATCGAGCTTCTGAGGCAGAGCCAGCATCTGGATATCTTCCAGGCTGGAAAAATACTTTTTGGCTGCATCTTCATCCCCCGCCTGCTTGAGCTCCAGGGCGATCAGTTTTGTTACCCTTTCAATCAGCTGCTCACCCTTAAAGGGCTTAACCATATAATCTTTGACCCCCATCTTAAGGATCTGAACCACGTTTTCCTTTCCAGATTCAGCCGTCAGCATAATTACCGGAATATCCTTTATATCCGGGTCCTTTTTCAGTTCTTCCAACATCTCTGGGCCGGTCATAACCGGCATGGTAATATCGAGAACAATCAGATCCGGCTTTTCTTTGGAAACAGCTTCCAGACCTTCTTTTCCATTTTCCGCCTCCAGGACCACACAATCATAGGCCTTGAAGGCCTTTTTTACGATCATTCGGATCGTCTTACTATCGTCAACCGCCAATATTTTTAAGGCCATAACCTTCCTCCTCATTCATTCTTCTTAACCGTTCGTTTTCACATAAACGTTCACCAAGGCAACCTGATCCTGATGGCGAAAAACAAGACACTCATGCCTTTCCCAACCCTTGGGTTCTGTTTTGAAGTCACTTCCTGTCGTAATAGAGGGGATGGACAAGTCACAGGTTAGGCCCTGGTCGCACAAGCGGGATTTCAGGTCACCTCCGACCATATTGCTCAATTCCCCGATTACATCATGGACTTCCTCATCCCCTTCGATTTCATCCTCCTCCATCCCGAGCATGGCGGCAGTGATACTCCGAGCAAAAGCGTCATTTACCTGGATGCTGACGCTTCCAACCGCCTTTCCTGCAAAACCGACTGATCCCACGATCCGTTCACCGGCAACATTTGCCTGGACGCCCTCCTCTGCCAGTTCTAAATCCATGGAAAGCATCGTATCAAACACTTCGTTCATGGCCCCTGAAACGAAGCCCCTTAAATCCACAGTATTGATGTCAGACATATCAACATTTCTCTTTGATCTTTGGTAGCAGTTGTCAGTTTTCAGTTGTCAGTAAAAGCGTTTCGATAATATCTTGAAAATGTTTATACAAATCTGCACATAATCGTGAAGACCTCTTCCA
>CALCGJ010000028.1 GCA_937900965.1 uncultured Bacteroidota bacterium
GGATTCAGAACTACGACTTTGACTTCCCGCCTAAAGAGCAATTCATCATGGATCTATACGCCATCTTCAAAAAATTCGGCATCAGTGAAGTTCGGGCTCTTGGGCTTGATACCAGTAATGTAACCATTGAAACGGTTCCGTTATATGTGGATAAGGAAATTCCGGTCCTGTTGACTCCTCACATACAGAAAAAACAAACGTAACCTGTTTTCGCTAACCTTCATCACATCAATTCCCCTTGCGAGAAATCACTTGGCGAACAGCATCAACAATATCCGGCGTATCAAGTCCATATTTTGCAAGAAGCTCTTCGGGCTTTCCACTCTCACCGAATTTATCATCAACTGCAACCATCTCCATTGGTACCGGATGATGGCGAACCAGTAGTTGTGCGATAGAGTCTCCCAATCCTCCATTTCGCATATGCTCTTCCGCCGAAACAACACAACCTGTTTTCTTCACGGATGCCAACACTGCTTCGTCATCGAGCGGTTTGATCGTATGGATGTTAATCACCTCAGCCTGAATGCCATCCTCTGCCAGGATCTTGCATGCCTCAAGTGCTTTCCATACCAGATGTCCGGTTGCGAAGATCGTCACATCCCTTCCCTCCTCCAGCATCAGGGATTTTCCTATTACAAACTCCTGATCAGTGGGAGTGAAGTTAGGTACCTTGGGACGGCCGAAACGTAGGTAAACAGGACCAACATGCTTCGCAACCGCCAGGGTTGCCGCCCTGGTTTGATTGAAATCGCAGGGATTGATCACAGTCATATAGGGGAGCATCTTCATCATACCAATGTCTTCAAGGCTCTGATGGGTGGCCCCGTCTTCTCCCAGGGTTACTCCGGCATGTGATGCACAGATCTTCACATTCTTTTGTGAATAGGCTACCGATTGTCTTATCTGGTCATATACCCTGGCAGTGGAGAAATTGGCGAAAGTGCCTGTAAATGGTATCTTTCCTCCGATAGTCATACCGGCTGCAAGCCCGATCATGTTCGCTTCGGCAATTCCCACTTCAAAAAACCTCTCCGGGAACTCCCTGGCAAAGTCATTCATTTTCAATGATCCCGTGAGATCAGCGCAAAGGGCAACAATGTTTTCATCTTCTCTACCAAGTTCAACAAGTGCCTCTCCGAACCCGGACCGTGTATCTTTAGAACCAAGATTTGTAAATTTATTCATGTGTTAATAATTTTGATTTCAATTGTCACATGGAATATCCATTATAATCATTTACTGTTTGCATTTCACCATCTCACCATCTCACCATCTCACCATCTCACCATCTCACCATTTCACCATCTCACCATCTCACCATTTGTATTATAATTCTACCTCAACATACTGCCCAGCCTCCACGTTAAACCGTCTCTCCATTGTATCCTTCTGCCGTGTTGACGACTCCGGCCGATACACAATGATGTAACTGCCAGGCTGAAGGCTCAACGTCTGAACCGTTTGATCTGAACGGAGTTGATCTACCCATAATAACTCTCCGACTCTCAACGAGTCACTGCTCATCTCCATGTAAATCGAACCAACTACCGGTGTCAATTGCCTCAATGTCACTGACCCGGATGCCGGAATGTTGAGTTGGGTAACGATATCGGCTTCGATATCCACATTACGAAAATTCATTCTCGGGGTCGTCAAAACAGTGATGTCGTAACTTCCTGCCAGGTACTTATCCTTTCGATTGCTTGGTTGAACATGAATAGCTTCTCCGGTCCCGCTCCGTCTGATAATGCAGGGAAATACCTGCTGATCTTCATTGATAAATGAGAGAGAGCCCTGTCGGGCATCCAGGGTGATAACCGTATGTTTCCCTGGCTCGATCCAGACAGCATCTTTGCTCAGTGGTGGGATTGTTTGAACAATCACATCATATGTCACCAATGGATCCAACTCCAGTGTATCGGGTAATCCGTTTTCATTTAACGTGTGAACGAAGCTGTATTTTGCAGAACCTGTAACATTGTTGTATAGTGTCACATGAACATCTGTCTGACTGGGATCTCCATGCCCGTCCAACAGATTAATCTGGCCCGAAGTCTCAGCAAGAGTAGTCGCAACAATTGTTTGCAAAGCACGCTGATAATCATGTTCATTGGCGGCACTGTAATAGTTACCTATGCAGTTGAACTGCCTCTGCATGTCCTTCCCTATCCCAACAATAAAAGGTCTGAGGAAGATGCCCTTTTGCTGGAGGTTCTTCGAAACCTCGCAAGGGTCGCCGTCGCAAGCCTCCAGACCATCGGTAATCAGGATCACAACGTTCCTGCACCTGTTGCATGGCCCAAAATCCGAAATTGTTTGTTCCAGCGAATAGGCGATCGGAGTGGTTCCACTGGGACTCAATCCCTTGAGCACCGATTTAATAGAAGAGATATTATCTGTACCAAGTGGGACCATGGTATAGGAGTCCTCACAATCAGGGCCTGGTGCCCTTTTGGGGCCGTAAACCCGCAAGCCGATCTCCACCTCTTTGTCTCCTCGCAGGCTGTCCAGTATTTCTGAAAGCACCTTAACGGCTATCCTGTATTTCGTATCGCTCTGCCAGTGTTCGGCCATGCTTTCCGATGCATCAAAAACGATGAGGATTCGGGTAACTTGATTCATGCCCTCCTCCGAAGTTGATTGCTGGCTATATCCGGATAAAGGACCAATGCAGGTAAAAAGAAGCAAAATTAACAGTAGAACCGGAGTAGAATTAATCATAGAGCCTTACATTGCTTGTCTGACCAGGGTTGATCGTGAATTTCTTTTCGATCGTATAGAATGTTTTATTCGAGTATTTTGAACGAAAGACAACAGTATAATCTCCGGGCTGAAGATATAAGGTCTCCATATGTGCTGGTGTATCTTTCATATTATACAACCACACGAGTTTTCCTTTATCTTGAAGATAGAGACTGCCGTAGCCGTTGGTTGTTGTCTGAATAACAGCGATTCCGGGCCTGGGAATCTCAACTGTTGTAGTGTGATTCTGACGAATTTCGATATTCTCAGCTATGATTCGTGGGAGGCTGAGAATCTCTGCATCATATTTTCCGGTCAGGTATTTTTCCTGTTGGTCAAATTGCTGAACGTTAATTGTCTCATGACTTCCCGCTTTCCGGATGATACAGGGTGTATTTTTTAATGTGGCATTAGTAACTGCCCTGAAAGCCAGGAAGCCCTGGGGTGCATCAATACCAACGGTAGTATGAATTCCAGATGTTAATCTGATACTATCCTTTCTTACTGGTGGAATCGTTTGCACTACAATATCATAAGTAACAAGTGGATCAATCTCAAGAGTATCCGGATAACCTTTGCTGTTCATGGAGTGGATAAGGTTGTATTTAATCTTCCCGGAAACATTATCATAAAAGGTCATGTTGATGTTTGTCTCGGTGGGATCTCCATAAATATCAAGCAGATTTACCTGGATCGATGTCGGGTTTAACGCCCTTGAGATGATAATTTTCAAGGCAGTTTTGAATTCATTTTCGTCCTTTGCATCAAAGTAGGTGCCAATGCATTCAAACTGCTCCTTGAAATTGCGTCCTATCCCTACAATAAAGGGTTTCAGGATTATTCCCTGCCGTTGCAACTCGGCAGATACGAGGCAAGGATCTCCATCGCACTCTTCAATTCCATCGGTGATCAGGATGATTATATTCCGGCAGTTGTCGCACGGGGGGAAATCATTGGCAGCCTCTGACAGGGCAAAGGCAATTGGTGTAATTCCTTTCGGAGAGATCGATCTGAGGACCTTTTTTATCTGGGAAGTATTATCATCACTGAAAGGCACCTCTAATTTGGTGTCAGAGCAGTCACCGGGAGGGTAGTTGCGCTGATGTCCATAGAGCCGGAGTGCAAGCTCAAGGTTTGGTGTCGCCCGAAGGCTATCCAGAATATTGGAAAAAAGGCGTGTGGCAATGTTGAATTTCGTATCGCTCTCCCAACGCCCGATCATGCTCTGAGAAGCATCAAACACGAAAAGAATCCGTGTAACAGGTTTGGGAAGGTCTCTCTCTTGATCGGTCTGTGCCTGTAGATTGCTAAACGCGACAGCAAACAAAAGGAGAAACAAAACCGAAACAACCCTCATTTTCATTCGTAAATCGGAATTCGTACTTCTAAATCGTACTTCGTAAATCTTACTTCGTACTTTCAATAGTCTCCCATTGTCTCCGTAAGCTGCGAAAGCGCTCGTTCAGCCTCTTCATCATTTGGCGGGACACCATGCCATGCATGATTATCGTACATAAAGTCCACACCAAATCCCATTTTCGTGTGCATGATGATAATAACGGGTTTTCCCTTGTTTAATTGTTGTTTCGCTGCCGTCATCTGATTCAGAATCTCAGCCATATCGTTACCATTCATCTCCAGCACTTCCCATCCGAACGACTCAAACTTGGCCTTTAGATCACCCAGTGAGAGAACCTCGTCAAGCGGGCCATCTATCTGTTTTTGATTATAATCTATGGCTGCAATGATGTTATCGACACCCTTGGCGGCGCCATACATGAGAGCCTCCCAGTTTTGCCCCTCTTGCAACTCTCCATCTCCTAGCAGACAGTAAACGGTATGGGAATCTCCGTTTAGTTTCTTGCTGATAGCCGCTCCCAGCGCAACAGACAAACCTTGGCCCAGGGATCCGGATGCCATTCTTACTCCCGGCGTCTCATCCAGAACAGAGGGGTGCCCCTGCAACCTGCTATCAAGCATACGAAATGTACCCAGTTCGGCAAGTTTGAAATAACCATAACGTGCCAGAACACTGTACCAGGCAGGTGAGATATGCCCGTTCGAAAGGAAAAAGATATCTTCATCTGTTCCATCCATGGTGAATTTGTTGGGATCCGGCCTCATAATGGCAAAATAAAGTGCAACCAGATAGTCGGTTGCCCCAAGTGAACCTCCCGGATGTCCTGAGGCCACTCCATGTACCATGCGGATGATATCCCTTCTGACCTGGGATGCGATTGTTGTTAAATCTGAGGTTGATAACATTGAAAATGACATATTTAAATAGGATGAACCTGAGAATTCAAAGATAGACTTTTACATTTTTAGATCGATCGGATGTTAATAAAAAGGGATAAGATTTAAAACGTTATTTTTGCAATACTACATGTCAACCTGAGCAACTATATGAAACTCGTCAACCTCCTTATTATCCTTTTGCTTCTTGGGTTTCACCAGGAAATCAGCTCTACCGGATCGGATCAAACTCCCGACCACTATAAAATTAGAAAAGAGCAGTGGGCCGACTCTGTATTCCGTTCCCTTTCACTCAACGAACAAATTGCCCAGCTTCTGGTGATCAGGGCTTACTCCAATCGCAACAAACAATACAATGACAGTTTGGGTGACCTTATACGTATCTACAATATAGGTGGAGTCTGTTTTTTCCAGGGGAGTCCTGTTGCCCAGGCAACTCTAACCAACAGCTGGCAGCAAGCTACCAGAACACCGATTCTGGTTGCCATAGATGCAGAGTGGGGATTGGGGATGCGGCTGGATAGCGTCCACGATTTCCCTTTTCAGATGACTCTTGGAGCATCCCCTGATGATTCTCTTACCTATGAAATGGCTGCTGCAATAGCCCGGGATTGCAAACGGATGGGAATCCATATGAACCTGGCTCCGGTTGTAGATGTGAACAACAACCCGCAGAATCCTGTGATCAACTTCAGGTCGTTTGGAGAAAACCCCATCAGTGTTACACGGAAAGGAGTGAGTTATATGAGAGGGTTACAGGACAATGGAGTTGTAGCTACTGCAAAGCACTTTCCAGGCCATGGGGACACCGACGCCGACTCCCACCTGGAACTGCCTGTGATCAACCATCAAAAAGAGAGGATGGAGTCGGTGGAGTTATATCCCTTCCGGGAATTGATCAACAACGGGATTAACGGGATCATGATCGCCCATCTCTACATCCCTGTTTATGATAACAATCCGAATCTTGCCACAACCCTGTCACCACGTATTGTTACCAGCCTTCTCAAAGAGGAGATGGGATTTGAGGGAGTGGTTATCACCGACGCACTCGATATGGAAGGAGTGACTCGGTTTTTTCCCCCGGGGGAGATTGAGGTGAAAGCTCTGCAGGCAGGGAACGAAATCCTTCTACTTCCCCAGCATGTGTCAACAGCTGTTTGTTCGATTCGAGAAGCTGTTGATAAAGGGATTATACCTTTGGAAGTCATCTCAGAACGTTGTAAAAAAATGCTTCGGCTAAAATTTGATCTGGGTCTTGATTTTTACCAGCCTGTTAACCTTGAAAACCTCACAGCTGACCTTAATCCAGTCACTTCCAGAGATATATCCAACAGGATCTATAAATCAGCCGTAACTTTGGTGAAAAATGAGAACGACTTCCTTCCGTTGACCCTTCTCCAACGGCGACAGATTGCCAGTGTCTCCATCGGAGAGACACAGATCACCCCCTTTCAGAAATCTCTCAACTGGTATGCTCCCATTACCCATTTCCAAATCTCAAAGGAGGCATCATCCGTCGAAATCTATGAGCTGGAGAAGAATCTTGGTCCATATAATCTGATCATCATTGGACTCCACCAGAACAACCTTTACCCCGCCAACCATTTTGGAAACCCAAGCCAGATAATTGAATTCATCAAAGACATCAGCAGGAAAAAACGAACGGTGCTCACTATTTTTGGGAATCCTTACCTCATTCAATCTCTGAGAAATACCTCAAACCTGGAAGCCATCCTGGTTACATACCAGGATCAGCTCCCAGCAGAAGAGGTAGCCGCAGAGATTATTTTCGGGGGTGTTTCTCCAAAAGGGAAACTGCCTGTTTCCACCGCCGGATTTCTATCCGGAACCGGAGTTACATTTGAAAAATCCCGGCTGTCATTCACTCTTCCGGAAGAGGTTGGAATCTCGTCAGAAAAGCTAGCCGCCATCGACAGTCTGGTTATCAATGGCATTGACTCAGCTGCCTATCCCGGATGCCAGGTTCTCTTCGCCAAAGATGGCAAGATTTTCTACTACAAAAGTTTTGGCAATCACACATACGAGGAGAAAATTCCTGTTACAAGGACCGACCTGTACGATATTGCATCCCTGACAAAGCTGGCTGCCACAACACTCGCCATGATGAAACTCTATGAAGAGGGTAAGTTTCATCCGGATGATCCTCTTTCCATGCACCTTCCCGAATTAAGGGCTACCGACAAAGAACGAATCACTATCAGGGAGGTGATGACTCATCAGGCCGGGCTTCGTCCCTGGATCCCCTTTTACGAGCAAACACTGGGAGATAGTGTTTCATCGTTTGATATTTACGATTCTGACTCTTCATCGCTCCATCCGATCAGAGTTGCTGAGCAACTTTATATGAAGCGAGCCTACCGGGATAGCATTTTCCAATGGATCATTCATTCGGAGCTCAGGGATACAAAAGAATACAAATACAGCGATCTTGGATTTTACCTCCTGGCAAAGCTGATCGAACGTAAAACAGGAGAGAACTTCGATGAATACCTCCGGGAGACCTTTTACAAACCAATGGGTCTCACTACCCTTAGTTTCAATCCCATGGACCGATTTCCAATGAGTAGAATCATGCCAACCGAGTACGATACCAGCTTCCGTAACCAGGTTATCCGTGGATATGTTCATGATCCGGGAGCCGCCATGCTTGGTGGCATCTCCGGTCATGCCGGATTGTTCAGTGATGCATTCGACCTTGCCGTTATCCTGCAAATGATTCTTAACTACGGGGAGTATGGAGGGAAACAATATCTACTCCCTTCTACTATCCTGGAGTTTACCAGGAAACAGTTTCCCGGAGACGAAAGTCGCAGGGGTATGGGCTTTGACAAACCAATGCCTGAGTATGATCCGGACGGTCCAACTTGTGAGGCAACATCAACCTCCAGTTTTGGTCACGCTGGATTTACCGGCACCTATATGTGGGCTGATCCGACAAACGGACTAACATATGTATTTTTATCCAACCGCATTTACCCTGATGCAGCTAATCCGAAAATCTCCCGGATGAATATTCGTACCAACATCCATCAGAAGATGTACGAGATCATCAACAAGGAAATCGGGAAATGATTACATTTGCAACCTCTATTTAACTGTCTAAAAAAAATTAAGATATGAATCCGAAACTAAAATCCTTTCTTTTATGGGTGTTAGCCTTGGTCATCACTGCAGCTGCAGGCTACTACCAGCGTACAACCGGTCCAACCTACGAAATTCGCGGAAAAGCCGTCATAGAGGGAGAGAATTATAAATACAAACTGATTCGTACCTACGAAGGAAGCGATGATGCTCCCATCGAGATTACAATTTCCGATCCGGATGTAACAGGCGAGCTGAAGTTAAAACGATACAAAAGCCACGACGAATGGAGCACTTCCCCGATGGAGCGTCAGGGCGAGAAGCTGATCGGCTATATCCCTCATCAGGAGATGGCAGGCAAAGTGATGTATCATGTCACATTGATGAAGAACGGAAACACGATTCTGTTGAATGAAGATCCAGCTATTATCAGGTTCAAGGGATTCGTACCACGAGGAGTACTCTGGGCTCACATCATCACCATATTCCTGGCAATGTTATTCAGTACACGAACCGCTTTTGAAGTACTCTTCAAGTTAAAATACACCTATCTCTACACCTGGCTTACCCTTATTTTCCTTGCTGTTGGCGGCATGATCCTCGGACCTGTAATCCAGAAGTACGCGTTTGATGCTTACTGGACCGGTTGGCCATTCGGACATGACCTTACCGACAATAAATCGCTTCTGGCATTTATCTTCTGGATTGTAGCACTTATCTACCAGATCTGGAGAAGAGAGAGGAAAGGCTGGGCTGTTGCGGCGGCAGTAGTTTTGTTTATTGTCTATATGATCCCTCACAGTGTCCTTGGTTCGGAAATAGACTACACCAAAGAGGGACAGCAAACAGAGATTCAGGAGTAAGCATCTGAAAATTGGGATCTGATATGGAGATTACGATTGCTATTATTGCCGTTACCGTTCTGGTATCCATCGTTGGATTTAACAACGAAAACCTGTTCAATAAGTGCAAGTTCAATCCGTATGATGTCAAGCACAGCGGACAATGGTACAGATTCTTCACATATGGCTTCCTGCATGCCGGTTGGATTCATCTATTCATCAACATGTTTGTCTTATATTCCTTCGGGCGGATGGTTGAAAAAGCTTTCAGGTATTATTTCGATACAAAATACATCCTCTATTTTCTATTGCTTTATGTGGGAGCTTTGTTGTTATCGGTCATCCCTGCATTCGGAAAACATAAAAACGATGTTTTTTACAGTGCAGTGGGTGCTTCAGGTGCTGTCTCTGCGATTGTATTTAGCAGCATAATTATCGAACCCATGAACAAGATCTACCTCTTCTTCATCCCAATAGGAATTCCTGCAATACTTTTTGGATTCCTCTACATTGCCTATGAGTATTGGATGAGCCGGAGAGCGAAAGACAATATTGGTCACGATGCCCATCTGTGGGGGGCTGTATTCGGGCTGATCTTTACCATCGCCATGAAGCCGGTAATTTTCCTCTTCTTCCTGAATAAGCTGGGATTCGAGATCAATATATAATCGGTTTCTGTTGCTGTTGCCGCGTCGCTACCTGCTTCACACCTGCTTCACTTTGTTCGCAGCTTCGGCTCGCAGCTTCGGCTCCTCGCAATGACAATGATGGCTGGATAACTCGATAACTCGATAACTCGATAACTGGATAACTGGATCCAGCGCCTAACCCTAAGAACAAATCTTTCATACTCTCATACCTCCCTACTTCCCTACTTCCCTACTTCCCTACTTCCCTACTTCTCTACCCTAATCC
>CALCGJ010000029.1 GCA_937900965.1 uncultured Bacteroidota bacterium
ATCATCTCCAGCAAACAGGAATCCTTCACCCTTACCCTCGATCTGCGTGGCAAACGGGTTGATGAGGCATTCCTTGAGCTGCAACGCTTTATTGATGATGCGATCCTGCTTTCAATACGGGAAGTTTGGATTTTACATGGGAAAGGAACAGGCGCTTTGCGGGAGGTTACACGCAACTACCTGAATGGAGTGAAAGAGATAAAAAGCTTCAATGATGAAGCTTTGGAGAGGGGTGGCGCAGGGGTTACGGTTGCTGTATTCGGTTGAGCTGGCATCGAATTTTATGAAATTTTAACATTTCACAATTCATTCATCAGCCAAATTCTCTGCCAGGCTCTAAGTGCTTGTAGTACTGAATCTTCATCGATCAAGGACTCTTCCATGCCAAACCTGCTTCTATCACTGAAGCTCCATCAGTCGAAGGTTCCATCAGGCATAGGCTCAAAATTAGCGTATATATAAATTAACCTTTATCTTTGGTACCCTTAAGAAAAATCGTATGAGTTTACGAGCCAAAACAAATGAGCTGAAAAGACGAATGTCTGAAGCTTTTGAAGGTGGCGGCGAGAAAGCCACCGAGAAGCAGAAGGCATCGGGGAAGTTGACTGCGCGTGAGCGGATTCTTGCGTTACTTGATCCGGACACGTTTCACGAGTATGATCTCTTTGTTAAGCATGCAGGCCAGGATTTTGACATGGATAAGAAATACCTGCCTGGCGATGGTGTGATCACAGGAACAGGTACAATCACTGGCTGGCCGGTCTGTATCTATGCCCAGGATTTCACAGTAGCCGGAGGTTCGCTGGGTTACATGCATGCAAAGAAGATCTGCAAGATCATGGACCATGCGATGAAGATGAAGGTACCACTGATCGGGATCAACGACTCGGGCGGCGCGCGGATCCAGGAGGGGGTGAACTCGCTTGCCGGCTACGGAGAGATATTTTTCCGGAATACCATTGCCTCAGGAGTCATTCCTCAAATTTCAGTTATCCTGGGTCCCTGTGCAGGAGGAGCAGTTTATTCACCTGCCCTGACAGATTTTGTGTTTGTGGTCGACAAGATATCCAAGATGTTCATCACGGGACCGGAAGTGATTAAAACCGTATTAGGGGAAGAGATCTCCATGGAGGAGTTGGGTGGTGCAAAGGTGCATGCAGAGATTACCGGGAATGCACATTTTTTTGCTGAGAGTGAGCTGGATTGCTTTGACCAGATCAAGGAACTGGTTAGCTATATCCCATGGAGCAATGAAAAGAAGGCAGAACCGTTTGCTGCTAAAGCCCCGAAAACACGACAGTATAAAATTGACAGCATTTTTCCTACAGATCCTCTTCAATCGTACGATGTGCGGGATATCATCAGGGCCATCTCCGACGATTCGGCATTTTTTGAAGTGCATATGAACTGGGCGCGAAATATCGTCATTGGGTTCGGCCGGCTTGATGGACAGTCTATAGGTTTTGTTGCCAATCAACCCATGGTATTAGCAGGCGTGCTTGACGTGGACTCTTCGGATAAAGCCGCCAGGTTTATTCGTTTTTGTGACGCCTTCAATATACCTCTGGTTACCCTGGTGGATCTTCCCGGATATTTGCCTGGGATCGATCAGGAGCACGCCGGGGTTATCCGGCATGGAGCTAAGATCCTTTATGCATATTCTGAGGCCACGGTACCCAAGATGACAGTAATCCTGAGAAAAGCTTATGGAGGAGGTTACATTGCGATGTGTTCCAATCACCTGAGGGCCGATTTCGTCTTTGCCTGGCCAACTGCAGAGATAGCCGTTATGGGACCTGAAGGTGCTGCCAATATCATATTCAGGAATGAAATTAATGCATCTGACAACCCGGATCAAACCCGGAAACGGTTGATTGAAGAGTATCGCCAGAAGTTTGCCAATCCTTATGTGGCCGCAGCATATGGGTACGTTGATGCCGTGATCTCCCCTTCTGAAACCCGTGATTTGCTGATCCACTCACTCCGCCTTGCTGAAAACAAAGAGGATTCCCGGCCTAAGAAGAAGCATGGAATACCCCCGTTTTAAAGTTAGAAGTTAGAGGTTAGAAGTTAGATTGAGAAGTTAGAAGTTAGAAGTTAGAAGTTAGAAACCCAAAACCAGCAACCAGCAACCAGCATGAAAGTTCGCCGTAAAAAAGAGGCAAGGAAGAAAGCAGCTGTCGGGGAATCTGTCGAGCCTGAAGAGGATCATCTTTATGCTTTTACCTATGAAGGGGTTGAATACATGACCCTGCTAACAAAAAAATTCTCAAAAAGAAAACCCTATAGTCCTCCCGATCCTAAGCAATTGATTGCCTTTATTCCCGGTACAATTGTGAAGGTATTTATCAAGGATAAAGCAAAAGTCAAAAAGGGGGATGTTCTCCTTTCACTTCAGGCCATGAAGATGAATAACGACATTCTCGCACCCTTCGACAGCACCATAAAAAAACTTCATGTGAAAAAAGGGGACGTTGTTGCAAGGCAACAGCTGTTGGTTGAATTGAAATAAGTTTCAAGTTTCAGGTTTCAGGTTTCAGGTTTCAAGTTTCAGGTTTCAAGTTATTGATTATGAAGATAGAACGATTTGAGGATCTTGAAATTTGGAAAGAGGCCCGGGAATTGAATATATTCATTCGGGATGTTACTAATGAAGAACCGTTCTGCAAGGATTATAAATTCAGGGATCAGTTTAGAAGTTCTGCCGGGTCTATCATGGATAAAATCGCAGAAGGATTTGAAAGGGATGGAAGAAAAGAATTTATTCAGTTTTTAAGCGTTGCAAAGGGGTCATGTGGAGAAGCCAGATCCCAGAGTTACAGAGCATTTGATTATGGTTATATACTTTCAGTGAAATTAGACGACTTTCTTGAAAGAACTGTCAGGCTAAGCAAAAAGATTTCCAGATTAATCAGTTATCTGAAATCCACTGAAATAAAAGGGACAAAATTCAAAAACCTTGAAACCTGAAACTTGAAACCTGGAACCTGAAACCAGCAACCATGACCCTTCTTCGCGTAAAGTTTATCTGTTCCTCTCCATCGGTCACTTCCTGTCCCGGAGATGGTTTCCCTGACTTCGCGTTTATCGGACGGTCCAACGTAGGAAAGTCCTCGTTGATCAATATGCTGACGAACAGACGCGGTGTGGCCAAAGTCTCTTCTACACCAGGGAAGACACGTCTGATCAATCATTTCCTGGTAGATGATTCCTGGTACCTGGTGGATCTCCCCGGATACGGGTTTGCCAGGATCTCTAAAACGGAGCGGAATAAAATCCGGGAGATGATAGATGGTTACATCCTGAAACGCCAGGAGATGCGCTGTATTTTTGTGCTTGTTGATTCCCGGTTGGAGCCGCAAAAAAGTGATGTGGATTTCATCTCCTGGCTGGGAGAAAAAGAGATTCCCTTTTTCATCCTGTTCACCAAAACAGATAAATTGTCAAAAACAGAACTTGACAAGAATCTTGCTCAATACAGGAAACATTTGAAAAATCAGTGGGAAGAATTGCCGCTGATCGTCCCTACATCATCAAAGAACGGTGAAGGGCGGGATGTTGTGACTGGAATAATTTCAGAAATTCTGGAGGGAAGACTGTAAGAAGGCAGTGGGCAGTGGGCAGTAGGCAGTGGGCAGTGGGCAGTGGGCAGTAGGCAGTAGGCAGTAGGCAGTGGGCAGTTCTTATCAGCCGAAGGCTCTATCAACGAAGTTCTATCAAGCGAAGCTTCCATCAGCCGAAGGCTCCATCAGGCCCGTAGGGCCTTTATCAAGCGAAGCTTCTATCAGGCCGTTTGGCCTCCATCAGCTACCACCTTAATCTTCTTCATCAGTTT
>CALCGJ010000030.1 GCA_937900965.1 uncultured Bacteroidota bacterium
TCCCGTACGGACTACGAAAAAGCACCAGAGCCTCTGATTTTCAGGGGCTTTTTTTATGGGGGTAAAAAACGCGGTATAATAGTCGTTATTCTTCTTCCCATACCATTCTATCTTAACCGGACAGATTGAATTAGTTTTAGAAAATGTATTGAATAAGTCGAATTAGTAAAAATGAATACCGAAAAGATTAATCAAAATGCAAACCTTTTCTTTCGGACCAACAAATAATGGTGTTGGTTTAGTTTTGAGATTTAAATTGGAAGTGAAATCAAAACAGATATAATTATATAGAGAAACAGAGTATTTTAATCCAATATCATTAACTAAAACAGGCAAAAAAACTTACATATTTATTAATATGCGCAATCATTGTGCAACTAAATATTGATATACATTTGCACCATAACAAACTAATAAAACTAATTTTAGATTCACTCTAAAAGTAACTACTATGAGATTCATTTTAAGCGTATTAATTGCTTGTATGATGGCAGCCATGTCACCTCTTGGTATGGCACAAACTGACAGCTTAACCATTCGTCATGACTCCCTGAATCTTGCTGTTATGCAGGATTACAATAAAAAGCTTCAGAAAATTGAACAACAGAGGATTGTAGATTCATTGAAGCGTGAGGAGCTTGAGTCCAAACTTCACTCCTTGAAGACTACTGATAATTTAAAGAAAGAGGAATTACAAAATCAACTTCAGGAAATTTCAAGCAGGGAATCACAAAGGATTGCACAAAAAAAAGCAAGCATTGACTCCCTTCGGCAAAACTCAAAGGGGTATCCGGTTTATGGAATCATGAAAGATACTTTATTTTATGTATTTGCAAAGATCGGTGCATCCACACCACATGACCGCGCCCGAAATATTTCCGGCAAATTGCAGAAATTATATGACAACGATTTTCTAAAAATCGATTCAATAACAATTGTAAAAGCCGAAAATACATTCGACATAGTTTATGGAGAAACTATCATCATGAGCATTTCCGAAACTGATGCTTTATGGAGTAATAAATCAATTCCTGAACTGGCAATTGAGAATAGTTTAGTTATAAAAAATGCCCTGGAAACAGCTAAAAAGGAAAATAGCCTTTTAAAGATACTTATAAGAATCGGGTTAGTACTACTTGTACTGGTAACCTTATATTTGATGATCTGGTTAATTGGAAAAGGATATTTAAGGTTCATCAATTACATCACCAATAGCAAAAAAAAATGGCTTAAAAGCATAACCTACAAAAACTACACCCTGCTTTCTGAAGATCAGGAGTTTAATGTAATCCTTTTTGTTCTAAAAATCTCAAAATACATGCTTATTGCCGCATTATTGTATATTGCCCTCCCGCTTACATTTAGTATTTTTCCTTTTTCACGTGGATGGGCCGATATCCTTTTTAACCTCGTTTGGTCTCCCCTAAAAAGCGTATTCATCTCTGTTTATAGTTTTTTACCCAACCTGTTCAGTATCCTGGTGATATATTTTGTGATGAAATATTTTATTCGATTTGTAAAATACATTTTTACTGAAATTGAAGCAGAGAAGCTGAAAATATCGGGGTTTCATGCCGATTGGGCCATGCCAACTTATAGCATTGTCAAATTCCTTCTTTATGCCTTTATGTTTGTCCTTATTTTTCCATTCTTGCCAGGATCCGACTCAAACATTTTTAAAGGCGTTTCTGTTTTTCTGGGAATACTTTTTTCCCTGGGATCTTCGTCAGCCATTGCCAATATGGTGGCTGGTTTGGTTATTACATATATGCGGCCTTACAAAATTGGGGATCGTATTAAACTTGGGGATATTTCAGGCGATGTGGTCGAAAAAACGCTGCTGGTGACCCGGTTACGAACCGTAAAGAATGAGGAAATCACAATTCCAAACTCATCCATTCTTTCAGGCAATACCATTAACTACAGCGCTTATGCAAAAAGTGAGGGTCTCATTCTTCACACCAATGTCACTTTAGGATACGATGTGCCATGGAAAGATATCAATCAGGCCTTGATTGATGCAGCATTGATGACTGATTTTGTTTTGCATGATACCAAACCCTTTGTTTTACAGGTAAGCCTGGACGATTTTTATGTTACCTATCAGTTAAATGTTTTTACAAAAGAAGCAAACAAACAAGCACTTATTTATTCATTGTTGCATCAGAATATTCAGGATAAATGCAATCAAATGGGAATTGAGATACTTTCACCTCATTACAGGGGACAAAGGGACGGCAATGTTTCAACAATACCTGCTAACTATCTTCCTGAAGATTATATAGCACCATCTTTTAATGTTAAAATAGAAAACCAGTCAAAAACTTAAATTATAAACTTATCATTAGTAATAATGAAATATAAAATTTCTATCCTGTTGCTCGCCTTTGTTCCATTAATTATGATGGCACAAAAGATTGAAAACACCCAAATTAAATCGATAGTGGCACAGTTCAAAAACGATCCAAAAGGTCCTTATAAAGATATTCGATGGTTCTGTCAGGATGGTACCACACGGCCGCCTCAGGAACGTTGTCCTGAACCCGGATTACAACGAGCCCGACATAAAGATGAGGTTATTTCACTTGGAAATACCAACCATATTTACCTGGGTCAGATTCTGGCTAAAACAGATTTCAACGAATTTTGGGATGGGGACAACTACCATTCCAGGCTTAAACAATACGCACTTGAACATTATCTTATCCGTTCTGATGATGGATGGATTCTGCGGAAAGCACAGTTCTATCGTGGCGCATTTCAGGCAGAAGACGAAGAAAACTGGGGTGTGGAATTTTTTAACTGGTTGTTATCAGACGACAACCGCCTTGAGCAAAATTTTTTCCTGATAAGGGAATCAGCCAAAGACATTCCCCATCAGGGTGATGACAACAATACCCAACTCATCCGTTCCTTATCCAAAGAAATTTCCGACAGCGTCCCTTCCTTCCTGAATATCAGGGTTAAAATTCATGGACAACCGGGATCTGAAGATGTTCCAACGACTATTAAATTCGTAGACAATAATAAAAATATCCTTACGGAAAATCAACTGAAAAAAATGTCCGACTTGATAAAAAACATGGAAATTGTATATCAACCGGTGGATATGAATTCACTCAGGAAGTACTTAAAAAACCTGCCAAAAGATTCAGAAATCTCAAAATCGATTCAATTATTTATAAGTCAATACAATAGCAAATCCGGTAAAGAAAAAGTGATTGAGTTATCAAAACTGACCTGGATGATCCGTGAACAATTTCTGACTCTTAAAAAAAGTTCAGCCCGGTTGGCCTTACTGGATATTTCCATCAGGCTCGAAGACATTCTGTTTAGGGAAATAAAATCATGGGAAAACCATACATTGGATGATTTGCTGACAAAAACCTATTATATTGGCATGGTTGCTGCTGGAAGCGGTTATATTGAAATGTGGGAGTGGAATAAGATAGAATCCCGGTTACAGCCACCCACAGGTACTTCTATCACTTTTGAAGACTTGAACGACAGGTTAGAAATTTCGCGGCGGATACTGGAATGGAGTGTAGGCATGTCGCGTGGCAATTACAAGAATGTTGTCGAACTGTACAGTGGCTTTGAACCTTTGGCAGCTGGTTTTTTCGATGATCGGATCCGTTCTTCCATCTTGCTTTATATGGGGGATTGTGTAAGTGAGCTGGGTGAATTTATTTCCAAAGAAGCAAATTTATCCAACAGGGTAATGGACATCCCTGGCCAAAGTCATATCAGGGGGATTAACCCCGGATATGCATTGGGAGAGCTGGTGGTTATTGATGAAGTTACAGAAAACACTACAATTAGCAGCGACAAAATATATGTATTCAACCATCCGCCAGCCGATTTAAAACCCGTTGCCGGGATTGCTACTGTAACCGAAGGGAATATGGTTTCTCACGTACAATTGCTTGCACGTAACCTGGGTATCCCCAATGCGGTGCTCTCGGGCGAAAATCTGGAAGCACTTAGAAAATACAATGGACAAAAAGTGTTTTATGCGGTTTCAAACAAAGGGACTGTCATCATGAAACCTGCTGATAAGATGATCGAAACTGAGAAAAAACTCTTTGAAACCAGAAAACGAAGTGAGGAAAAGATTACCGTTCCCATCAACCGTATCAACCTGAAACAAACCACCACACTAAATCTACGGGAGGTGAATGCATCCCATTCTGGAATACTTTGCGGACCTAAAGCGGCCAATCTTGGACAGCTAAAACTGATGTTCCCCGATCAAGTAGTAGAAGGGTTTGTGATTCCTTTCGGAATTTTTAAAGATCATATGAATCAAATTATGCCAGGCAGTTCCAACACTTATTGGGAATTTCTAACCGGCATTTTTGATCAGGCTGATGACATGCGGAGAAATAGCAAAACTGATTCGGAAATTGACATGTTTACGCTTAGTCAGCTTGAAATATTAAGGAATGCAATCAGGGTGATACCGCTTAAACCAGAGTTTGTCGCCAACCTGGAAAAATCATTTTCCGGAATATTTGGAAAAAAGATGGGTGATGTCCCTGTGTTTCTTCGCAGCGACACCAACATGGAGGATCTGAAAGATTTCACCGGGGCAGGATTAAACCTTACTTTGTTCAATGTTGTTGAAAGGACAAAAATCCTGAACGGCATCAAAGAAGTGTGGGCATCACCCTATATGGAAAGAAGCTATAGTTGGCGACAAAGTTATTTGCTTAATCCTGAAAATGTATATCCTTCTATCCTGGTTATTCCAAGTGTAGATGTAGATTATTCTGGTGTTCTGATCACCAAGGGCATCCTCACCGACAATGACCTGGATCTGACAATTGCCTACAGCCGTGGAGCAGGTGGTGCTGTGGAAGGGCAGTCAGCCGAATCCTATCTGCTTAAATCTAATGGTGAAAACATACTCGTTTCTCCCGCCAGGGAGTCATACTATACTACGCTTCCGTTAACCGGTGGTACAGGGAAAAAATCAGCTACATTTGAGAAACCCATCCTCAGTGATGACAATCTGGGTCAAATTCGCGACTTCGCAAAAAAAGCACAAAAAGACATGGCTGCCGATTCAAGGACGAAATCAACCGGACCCTTTGATTTTGAATTAGGTTTTAAAGACAATAAAATCTGGTTATTTCAGATTCGCCCATTTGTTGAAAACAAGAACGCTACCCGATCCGAATACCTGAAATCCATCACACCCATTCTGCCTAAGGGCAAATCAATTAAGCTTAACACCTTACTCTAAAGACATATGAAAACACTGAAAATAACCATTATAGCTATTATAATGATGGCCTTCGTTGGAGAAACAGTGGCATATCCATGGGATGGTTTTTCGATGACTGCAATCCGCCGTTTAGTCAGGCTGCAATTAATTATGGAGGGTATTATTAACGATACAAAGCCCGTACCCGGAGCACAAAAAACACTTGAGGAGATCAAGCTTAATTTAATGAATGAGAAGGGTGATAGCCTCGATGTATTCCCTGCTTTTAGCCCTGCCTTACAAAAGTCGATCAATTCACTCTTCCCCAATATGGACGAGAGTTACTCACTTTGCGTTCTGGATATTACACCGGGGAAACCACTAAGATATGCCTATCGTCAGGAAAAGAGGGGATTTATGCCGGGAAGCGTGGCAAAGCTGGCGGTCCTGGCCGGATTGTTTTCAGAACTGGAAAAATTGCATCCCGATTCTTTTGAGAAGCGGCAGGAACTGATGAAAAACAGGATTGTACGTGCCGGCAAATGGGCAAACTTCGATGAACATACAATTCCGGTTTACAATCTAACAACACAAAAGCTTGTGAAGAAAGTAGTGCAGGAAAATGATACCTGTTCGCTTTACGAATGGGCCGACCATATGGTCTCGGTTAGTAATAACGCTGCTGCCAGCATTGTATGGAAAGAGGCCATGCTAATGAGGGCTTATGGTGCCAATTATCCGCCATCAGCCGAACAGGAAGCTATGTTTTTCCGGGATACCCCAAAATCTCAGCTTCGTGATCTGGCAATAGGGGTAGTTAACGAACCTTTACGGAAAATGGGGATAACTACGGATGAATTCAGACTTGGAAGCATGTTTACAAGGGATGCTAAAGCAATGGTTCCCGGAGCCGGTGGAACAACCGCCAGTCCATATGGTATGATGAAATTTCTGGTAGCCATGGAACGTGGAAAAATTGTCGATTCAACTTCAAGTCTTGAAATAAAGCGTCTGATGTATTCAACCGACCGGAGAATCCGTTATGCTGCATCAACCGCCCTTAATAATGCCGCTGTTTACTATAAATCGGGGAGCCTGTACAAATGCATAGTAGAAGAAGGGTTTTTGTGCAAAAAATACATGGGCAATGTGGATAACTACATGAATTCGGTAGTGGTAGTGGAACAACCCGATGGCAGCATCTACATGGTCACGCTTATGTCGAATGTACTTAGGAAGAATTCCGCCAACGATCATTTTGCCCTGGCTTCACAAATTGATAAAATTGTACGGAAGTAGTTAAATGATGGAGTATTGGAGTATTGGAGTATTGGAGTACTGGAGTAATGGAGTGATGCAGATAATTAAACCATCAAATTTGTAATCATTTCTCCACTACTCCAATCCGGCAAGTTTTGTAACCAGCTGAAATATAGATATTAAGTGGTTATATGGTTTCGTACTAAATCTAATAGTCCTTCAACAGGTCGGTCAAAGTTGTTTTGGCAAAAGTTCTTATCCTAGGATTCTCATGTTGTGTAAATTGTGCCACCAGCGGAATGTATTTCTTGTTTTCCAGTTTTGAAATCAGGTACAGCACAGCCATGTTAATCTTCATATCTTTTCCGGCAAGCAGCATCGAAAGACATTCGAATTCGTTCGGTATTTTCAGGTTAAGATTTTTGATTGCCTTTTCTGAGATTGACTCCACCAAAGCGGTTTCGACGATGGGGACGAGTATTTTTTTCAGGTTGGTTGTGAGCAGGTTATCCAGAAACTCGACCGCATTGATCCTCATATCCGGTTTTTTACTGATCAAACCCTGATAAATAGTCAACATGTCATCCGGGGCATATTTGAGACCCAGTAGTCTGAAAATACGTTCCAAGTTGCCATCTAAACGACGTTCCAACAGGTTAACGAGCCCTTTTCGGGCTTCCGATTGCTTTTGGAGTTTTTCTTGATCAGTACCTGCTTCTTCCATGTCAATTGCAGTAATCTGCGCATACAACGCAGCAAGTGTTTCCATATACAGATGCGCCTCCTCCAAAATACGTCTGATCACATCTTTGTTGTGAAACCTCAATTGTGGGTGAACTACTTTCAGGTTGTTTAAAGAGCGGAGGGCTTCCATCTTTAAACCTATATCATGGTGGTCCAGCAATTGAAATAACAATTCTGCCGATTGCTGTGTGCCAATTTTTTCGATAATTGAAGGTATGTTATAAATTAAATCAATACCCCACGTTTCATTCCTGATGATTTCGTTGAAGGTATCAATTATGGCAGGTCCATAATTCTGAAGAGCGGTTTTTGCAATATCCTTATATTGATCCTGTGATAGAAATACTGAGATTTCGATTATAAAATCAGGACTCATGGTATTACCAGCTGACAAGATTGCCTGGCTTACAATTTCCGGGTCTTTATCTTTCATAAAACCCTTAATCGTATCGTAATAATTCTTTTGGTTGCCCTGACCAATGGCTTTGAGTATAATCAGTTTTCTGAATTTGAGTTCATCCGGGTCTTTTAATCCGCTAAGGCTGTTTATCTTTTTGTTTATTCTTCCATCCAGGTCGAACTTCATCTTAAGTTCCGGGTTGTTTCTTGTTTCCATAGCAAGGCTCACCAAAGCAGCCCCCCGGACTCTTGAGTCCTTTTCCTGAAGATACTTCCACATTAATTCATCACGCTTTTCACGTGAATGTGTTATCAGATAATCAAACGCGGCAATTTTAACCTGTTGATCAGAATCGTTGATGAGTGGTAATATTTTTTCAACATTTTCCCTGATATTAAAAAAGTAAAGACATCCCAGTACTTCTGCCCGAACATGGGCAGATGGATGATCTATCAGCCTGCTCACATCATCAAACAACCTGTCGTCAGGCATTTCTTTAATTTTCCGTAGCACATAAATAAGCTGCTTTTCCGTTCCTTTTTGCAACACCTTTATTAATCCACTGAAAACAGATTCACTGGATAAATCGAGTGGTTTCTTTTTTTCATGGTGGTCTTTGTTTTGCTCCACCTTTAATTTAAAAGAGTTGATGTATTCGTGCCTTATTTTCCTGGAAAAGTAAATCCAGGCTACAATAAACATCAATATCATCAGGCTGATGAAACGGGTCGATAAGTCGAGACCATTTACTAAAAAGATAAGGATAAGTCCGCTGATTCCGGTGGCCGCACTATCAACAAAGACATCGATAAAACTCTTGGTCTGGTTTTTAATTTCAAGCGGGATGGGCAATGCCATCAGTTCTGTAGCCGATTTATTTACCGATTGTTTCAGACTGCCATCAATTAATTTAATAAATATAACAGCCCAAAGTTCGGGAAAGATCAACACCAAAAACGCCCCCAACATAATTCCAAAAGGGAGGATGAAAAGAGAAGTCCCTACGCCGAATACCCCAACCACCCTCCGGGTGATAAAAAGCTGAATGACAAGGGATACAACATTAAATGTGGAGAACCAAAACCCAAAAAAAGCAGTTAAATCATCCGGGTTGGGAATTTTTGCCGAGGCGATGGCACTAAACTGATAATCTACCAGCTTGGCAACAATAACCCCAATCCCAATGATGATGGCCAGATAGGTGAGATGTTTCGATTTTCTGATCAGCGCCAGAGGGTTGGACCCAAATCCTTTGATGCGCTTCTTGCGCTGAAATTTGGTTTGAGTTGGCAGCACCTCTTTTTTCCAAATGGATTGGGTAATGGGTATACAAAAAACCAACAGAAATGCGGCCACATATGGTAGATTCTCGCTACCAACCCATTCGGCGATAGCGGAAGTAAGGTAACCTCCGAATATGCCTCCAGCAATGGCACCAGCACCGATAAAACCAAAAAGCCTTTTGGCTTCACGTGGATTGAAAACAATGTTGGCCAGAATCCAAAATTGAGAAGCAGAAAGCACAGCAAAAATGGCCACCCATATATAAAAAAGATATAGTACCCAACCTTCCAGAAAATTAAAGCGGAGAAGAATACCAAAACTTATCAGGCTTATCACCGACCATGTAATTGTTCTGGTAATAATCAAATTCAAAGGGATACGTGTAAGTATCCTCGAATAATACAGGGAAATTAGTCCGGCAAAAACGGCAACAAGCACAAAGGCATTGGGAAGGTTTTCGGCTCCCATTTTGGCCAGGAACAGTCCGTTAACGGCTGGTTTTACAATGAGTAGTGTGGAGATCAACAAAAAAATGTTCACCTGCATCAGAATCGCCCTACGGTATTCGCCTTCGCGTATATCAAACAGGTTTCTGAGCAAATTTGCTCCATTTCTTTTGATGGTCTCCATCGGTTGTAATTGCATTTATCTTGCTAAAATCCAAAAGGAACAAATCCTTGTTTAATTAGTGGCTGATCAGATTATGATTAAGCACCTTTTCAACTTCGGTGACCAGATTCCTGCATATTTTTTCCCCATCCGGATCTTCGATAAGAACTACCAGTATGTATCTTCTCCATTCAGGTCCCCAAACAAGCACCGAATCAGTATGGAATTCCTTCCATGTACCTGACTTTCTGAATAACTTTGCTTTTGGAGCCACCTGGTTAAGTGTATTTACAAATTTATGATTTAATTCAGGATCTACCATCATGCTCAACATTGTTTTTGAGCGATCGTAACTAACCAGTTTTCCATAAGCCAGCATATAATAGTACCTGCAAACCTGTGATACTGTGGCTGCATGACTTAATCCCTTAATGGGTTCCGGGTATCGCGCTCCCAGTTTTGCATATCGCTTGCCAACCCACAGTCCACCACCATAATCTTCATCATACAAATCATAAACCGGATCTTTTAATACCTGCTCTATTTTATCATATCCCACCAAATCGATCATACGGGTAGCTGCCGTATTACTCGATTTACTGATCATCAACCTCAGGTCAGCTTGTATTTCCTCAGAATCTTCAACCTCTCCCTTTTCAAGAGCATCTTCAACAGCAAGCAGGACTGCAATTTTTGGCAGACTGGCAGCATACATCATCACATTGCCATTTACCCTGGCAAATTTTACGTTAAGTGGATCACTTAAATCAACCAGTCCGATAGCCATCTTTTTATTTGCAATAAGTTTTTTCCATTTTTTGTTTTCGTTTAGTTTTGCTATTAGCTTATCCTGTAAAGGGATGTCTATCAGGCTTCTGAGAGGTTTTACATCAGCAACAATAAGTGGGAGTTGGTCGTAGTTAGGTACTAGTGAGTCTTCCGGGGTTTGGGAACACGCTGTTACCACCATTAATACCACCAGAGATACAGTTGTTAAAAGTCTATGTGTCATTTTTTTATTATGATTTATTATAGTGCAAATATCTATACAAAAAGAATATCATATCTCATCTGGTATTATCAAATTAACAATTTTTATTTATAAATATAGAGATAAGAAGTAACAATAAATATAATAGTGATTAGATTCAGCGAAGATAGGCACTATCATTAGATACTTAATAAATCATTGGCGAATGCAAAAATATTTTTGAGGAAAACAAAAAAGTAAGCTAAGAACCTAATTAGAAATATAATTAATGAATCCATCATGTACAAAGGTGGACTTTGATTTCACCTATTAGGGCTTAATATATTAAACTAGCTAGCAATTCCAATATTACTCGTTATTATGTATTTTCAAAATGCTTTTGAATCAATGAGAGTAATTCTCCTTTATTTACCGGTTTCGCAATATAATCATTGCACCCGGCTTCCAGTGCTTTTTCCTTGTCGCCTGAAAGTGCGAAGGCTGTTTGGGCAATAATAATCACTTTATTATTGAATTTGCGTATTTCGCTGGTGGCATCGTAACCGTTCATTCCGGGCATCTGAATATCCATCAGCACCAAATCAATATCGGGATGGTTGCGGCAAACATTAATAGCAGCTATCCCTGTGGTTACTTTAAGTTTTTCCCTGGTAAACTCTTCCAGCTCTATTGAAATCAATATTTCCGATGGTTCATCGTCTTCGGCAATTAATACCTTCAGTTTTTTAACCTGAATCATTTTTTCTTGTGCCGGAACAATGTTTTCGATAACACTTTTTTCTTCCGGTTGAGCATTATATGGTAATGTGAAATAAAATGTTGAGCCAATGCCTTCTTCGCTTTCCACCCACAATTTCCCGTCCAACATTTCGATATAAGCTCTGGAAATGGCTAAACCAAGACCTGCTCCCTGCCTTGCCATTTTATCCCCAATATCTGCTTGAATAAACCTTTCAAAAATGGCTTCCTGCCTGTTTTTGGGAATGCCAATTCCGCTGTCTTTTACGAAAAACTCGATATAATCCGCTTTTTTATTATACCCAAATTCAATAGTACCTTTGTTTGTGTATTTAATGGCATTTTTTACCAGGTTTGTCAGTGTGGCAAAAACCTTCTCACGGTCTGTATTAATGATTGCTTCTTTTGAAGGCAGGGTATTTTTATACGAAAGCTTCATCCCATTGGCCTCCACCTCAGGTTTAAAAAAAGTATAGATGTATTTGATTTGTTCGTTTATATCCGAAGGTGTAATATCCACCGTCATCAGCCCGGCTTCAATTTTCGAAATATCAATAATATCGTTGATGATATTGAGCATTCGACTCCCTGATTTTTCTATTATGCCAATGTACTTTTGTTGTTGTTCTCCGGTAAGTTTTGGTTCTTTCAGAAGGTTCGAGAAGCCCAGAATCCCATTCATGGGCGTACGTATTTCGTGGCTCATATTGGCAAGGAATGCTGATTTAAGGCGGTCGCTTTCTTCCGCTTTTTCTTTGGTTTCTATCAAGTTTTTTTCATATTGTTTTTCTTTGGTAATATTTTGGATAACACCCGATACTTTAAGTGTATTTCCATTATCATCTTTTTCCAGAATAGCTATGGAATGTAAAATCTTAGATTCACCCTTATCTTTAGTAATTATCTCAAATTCCAGATCATATGGTTTTTCATTTTCGATCAGATCAATAAGAGCCTGATGAACATTCTCTCTATCAGGAATACAGCTTTCTACTTCATCCACAGTAAAATCTTCAGCTTCAGGATCAAAGCCATAAATTCTCTTAGCTTCATGCGAACACCAGAAATGAGTGGTTTTTATATCGTATTCCCAGTTACCCACATGACCGATCTCCTGAGCTCTGCTATAACGTTGTTCACTTTCTCTTAATGCCAGTTCTGTTTTCTTCTTATCGCTAACATCCAGGAGATTCATAACAAAACCTGCAATTATGGGATTACTGAAAAGATTTTTACCATATCCTTCTATAATTCTTTCAGTGCCATCTTTATGAAAAACCCGAAAGGAATTGTAAACGGACCTATCTTTGGTCAAAATAGCTTTTCCGAAATCAATTATCGCTCGGGGGAGATCGGCAGGGTGAATGAATTTAAAAATCTTTTGTCCAATCAAATCTTCAGGTTCATAACCCATAAATCGTTGCATTGAATTACTTGCATATTCGATAGTTCCTTTTTTATTTACTACTAATATTATATCAGACGAGTTCTCGGTTAGATCTCTGTAATATTGTAAGCTCTTTTTTAGTTGCTGCTCACTGGCTTTTAATTGCATGTTGGAGGCTTTTAATTTATCTTCAGCCTTCTTTCTTCTAATGATATCAATAAATATTGTTTGAGTGGCAGGACTTCCCGTAAAGCCGATTAGTGAAGTAAACAATTCTACCCACCGAACTTCAGTGTTTTTATTTATAATCCTATATTGCGCTCCTCGATTTATATCTCCACCCTTTAAACGTTTCATAAATGATCCAAAAAACCGCTCTTTGTCTTCAGGATAGATAAGATTTTTAAGTTGTTCAGGGCTAAAATTCATCAATTCTGCAGGTGTATAGCCTGTTATATTTTTCATAGTATCACTTGCAAAACTGAGTCGTAATGTGTTATTTTGTGCTATTATCATTCCCTGAATGGATTCTTTAACTATCTTTCTATATTTTTCTTCTGCTTCCCCTAATTTAGCCTCTGCTTTTTTTGTTTCGGTGATATCCTCAAAAACCATTACAAATAAATTTTCTGCAGGAGAAAAGGAATCTACCTTGAAGTACTTATCAGTATTATTGTACTCAGTAAATTGAATGGGTTTGTCATCAATAACAACACTGCCATATTTATCAATCCACGATTGTTCAATGTCCGGGAATAATTCTTGGAGTTGTTCCTCGCTTTCAGGGAGAGTATCTTCTGTTTTCTCCAATTCAGAAATTCTTACTTTTAATTGTTCGTTTTCAATTAATAGCTCTTCCCTGGTTTTATTATTTTCTCTTGTCATACTATATTTACATCTATTGATGAGCTTAATAATACCCAATTGCTAAATAAATCCTGGTGCAAGGTAGTGACAAATAAGCTGAACTTTTTAGTCGTTTTAATTATTTTTTAAAATACTTTCGTATTAATTTAAATAACTCGTTTTTATTAACAGGTTTTGCAATATAATCATCACATCCGGCTTCCTTAGTTTTTCCCATGTCTTCTCCCATTGCATATGCAGTTTGAGCAATAATCGGGAGAGTAGGTCGGTATTTCTTTATTTCCTTTGTTGCTTCGTAACCATTCATTACAGGCATATTGATATCCATTAATACTAAATCAATAAGTGGGTTTTCTTTGCATTGAATAACAGCCATACTACCATTTTCAGCCCAAAGAGTATTAGCACCTATGGATGTGAGAATTATATCTAAGTATTCAAAACTTGTTTCATCATCTTCAGCAATCAAAATCGTTTTATTTACTAATAATTTTTTCCAGTCTTTGTTTGTTGCAATTTCAATGCTTTCTACTTTATCTTTATTTACTTTTAATGGGATGGTAAAATAAAATGTGCTTCCCATCCCTTCTTCCGATTCAACCCATATCCTGCCACCAACATTTCGACGAATGCTTTTGTAAT
>CALCGJ010000031.1 GCA_937900965.1 uncultured Bacteroidota bacterium
CTGATCGTTTTACAAGATCAAGTAACGGTTGTTCATCATAGTTGGTCCTCATCAGATTTGCCGGTGTTTATCAGGTTGGTTAGAGTCAAAAGTATATAAAATTAGAATACACTGACGCCATATATCCTTCATATAACTATAAAGTTATTATATTTGTGTTCATAAATATGTTGACGATGAGAGTAAAAAGATCATGTTAATCTGGGTAGATGATGGTTCACCAAACAATTAATTCATGAAAAAGATTATCGCGTTCGTATTTTTGATTATAACCGGAATATTTTTGGTCACATCCTGTTCCTATGACAAAGAAGAGCTCCTTTACCCGGCCACCGCATGCGATACAATACATGTAACCTACCTGGGTACTATAGCTCCTTTAGTACAATCACATTGCAGAGTATGTCACAGTACAGTTAACCCATCAGGAGGAGTAATTGCAGTAACGTGGGAGGGATTAAATACAGTAGCAATAGATGGCCGGTTATGGGGGGCCCTGAATCATGAGGCAGGGTACATCCCGATGCCAAAAGACCAGGGTAAACTTTCCGACTGCGATCTCGCCAAGTTCAATATCTGGATCCTGGCCGGAGCACCGAATAATTGATCAGTGGGCAGTGATCAGTGGGCAGTGGGCAGTGGGCAGTGGGCAGTGGGCAGTGAGCAGTGAGCAGTGAGCAATTGGAGAAAGAATTAATCGTAATTCGTAAATCTCTTTAATCGTAGTTCAAAATGAAGTTGTGGATAAAAATAATTCTAGGTCTGGCAATAATAGGAATTATTGCAGTATTGTTCGGCTATTTTTTCGTGTACAATAAGCCTCATACCGATTACGAAAATGCTGAAGCAGAATACACTCTGAATGCCCCGGAGCTATACAATGCTTTTGTTGAGGACAAGCATGGAGCAGACAGCCTGTATACCGGAAAAGTAATTCTGATTGAAGCTCCTCTAACTAAAAAGGAAACCGCCGACTCCCTTGTGATTGCAGTCATTGTCTTCAATGAGGGAATGTTCGGGGACGAGGGTATTCGCTGTGTGATGCTTCCAAAGTTTCACGAGACGATCATGGCTTATCAAACCGGTGACCCGATAAAGATAAAAGGATATTGCACCGGTTACAACGATACCGATGTGATCCTTGAACATTGTTCAATTATTCATTAATATCTAAAACCTGATAATTATGAAAATCAATAAAATCCTGATTATAGCTTTGCTGATGCTTGCATCAGCAGCTATGGGACAGAAGTATGTGACTAAAACCGGCTCCATCAAGTTTTTTTCAGATGCTCCGATGGAGAAGATCGAAGCCTATAACAACCAGGTCAATGCCGCCCTGGATACTGAAACAGGCGATCTAGTATTCAAAGTCCTGATGAAATCATTCACCTTCGAAAAAGCCCTGATGCAGGAGCATTTTAACGAGAACTATGTTGAATCCGACAAATTCCCTAATGCTACCTTTGTTGGAAAGATCACCAATGCAGGCGAAATCGGGTTTCAGAAAGGGGGTACCTTTGATGCCCAGGTTGAGGGAAAGCTGACCATTCACGGGGTGACCAGGTCCGTGAAGGAACTAGGATCCCTGACCGTCAGTGATGGGAAAATCCTTACAACTTCAGTATTTCCGATCAAACTGTCGGATTATGAAATCAAGATTCCAAAAACCGTTGCCAGCAACATTTCAGAATCAGTGGAGATCACGGTGGAGGTCTCATTAGCAATCCTAAATCAATAACAATGAGAAAACGGCTATTCTCTGTATGGCTCGCCTTTCTGCTGACTTCCGGGTCCATTTTTGCCCAGGACCTTATGGACATGCTGGGTGAAAATGAAGCCCCGGTGGTGGATTACACCAGGGGTACATTTAAAACCACACGAATAGTCATCGGCCAGTCGATTGAAACACCACCAAAAGGGAACATGATTTTCATTGTGACTCATCATTTTGGCAAACTCAATTCTGGATATGAAAACCTGTTCGGATTAAACCAGGCTTATATCCGATTGGGTGTGGAGTATGGAATAACCGACTGGCTGGGGATCGGCCTGGGAATCAATACCTACAAGATTACATGGGATGGCTTCCTCAAGGCCAGAATTCTCCGACAGAGCACAGGAGCCCGCCGGATGCCGTTGAGCATGAACCTGTTTGCCAGTATGGCTGTAAAAACCAACAAATGGGATGATCCGGATCGTACAAACTATGCCTCAAGCCGCTTCTCCTATGCCTTTCAACTTCAGATAGCCCGGAAATTCGGGAAATGGGTCTCTTTGCAACTCATGCCTGAACTCGTGCACAAAAACCTGGTTAAGTCTGCCAAAGATAAGAACGACATCTTTGCACTCGGAGCGGGAGGAAGGGTGAAAGTGTCGAACCGGGTCTCAATCAATGCTGAGTACCATTATGTTTTCCCCGGCCAGATCCATGAGAAAGTCTATGGTTCTTTCTCCTTTGGAATTGATATCGAAACCGGAGGACATGTATTCCAAATCTTCCTGACTAACTCTATCGGTGAAATTGAAGAATACTTCATCCCGGAGACAACAGGAAGCTGGTTGAACGGAGATATCTTCCTGGGATTCAACATCACCCGGATATTTACCATCGTCAAACCAAAATTGCCCTAATCTTCCAGTTTCAGATATAGAGTCTTCCATAAATTTGAAGCAGGCTGTCACTGTTATCATATCCAAGTACATCCGGGATCACAACACCATCGGATGCTCTGTCTTCATGGGTTATTTTCATGCAAACTGATTACTCGATCAATAAATCAGTTATATATATGGAAATGGGAGGTTGATCCAAACTTTTTCACCTATATGCCATATTTTTGTAACATTGCGCAATATGACACGAAATAAACTCCTCCGGTTATTCTTTCATGTCCTCTTCTGGATTTTTATCATATCATTTTTCACATTTATCTATGGGATAAGAAGTGGTAAGTATTTCGAGCTGTTTGAAATACTTCTTGGAACCCTTCCGCTGGACATGCTTTACACCTATTTCCTTATCTATTTCCTGATACCGGAGTTGCTGCTGAAAAAGAGGTATTTCTGGTTCATTCCCTCTTTCATTCTCTCTTTCACCGTTGTTGTAATCATTGAGTGGACCATCAACTATTTCATTCTCTATCCGGCCATCTATTCAGATTATAACAACTGGAAAGACACCATCAGCTATTTCTCCGGATCTGGTTTAATGATCTACGTATCCCTCGGATTTGTCATCCTTCTTGCCTCCGCGATAAAACTTTCAAGGCATTGGTTACAATCACAACAGGATAAGGCTGATCTTGAGATCCAGAACAGAAAAAGTGAACTGGCCCTGCTACGCAGTCAGGTTAATCCACATTTTCTCTTCAACACCCTGAATAACATCGACACCCTGATCAGAAAGGATCCGGATAAAGCTTCCGACTCTGTATTAAAGCTTTCTGAAATTATGCGCTATTTTATTTATGAGGCAACAACCGACAAAGTTCCTTTAGAGAATGAGGTCGATTACCTGCATAACTTCATCGAACTCCAGAGGATCCGGCATAAAGACCCTGGTTTTATCCGTTTCCAGGTCAGTGGTTCACCGGGAGGGTTGTTAATTGCCCCGATGCTGTTCATTCCCTTCGTTGAAAATGCATTCAAGCATGGATCCAAAGGGAGCAAAATCCCTGCTGTTACTGTTGACCTGTTGATTCAACCACGGGAGATTCATTTTGAAGTTGTTAACTTCGTAGAGCGGCATCACGAACAAATAAAAGATGAAGGGAGAGGAATTGGACTTACGAATGTCATCAGAAGGCTGGACCTGATCTATCCTGACCTGTATACATTATCAATTGATGAGGATGAAGAGAAGTATATGATCGTATTAGATATCAAACTGTTATGAATATAAAATGTATCGTTGTCGACGATGAGCCCCTGGCTATAGAAAAAATCACGGAGTACATCAAACGAGTTCCCTATCTCGAACATCTGGCTTCATTTGATAACGCAATCGACGCACTTGAGTTTCTTCGCGATAAGAAGACTGATCTTGTGTTTCTCGATATCCAGATGGATAAATTTACCGGCATCCAGCTTCTGGAGATTCTCCGGAATCCTCCCAAGATCATCATCACCTCTGCCTATGATAACTATGCTCTCAAGGGATATGAGCTCGACGTGACCGATTACCTCCTCAAACCTATCTCTTTCGAACGTTTTTTGAAGGCGGTAAACAAAGTTGGCGGGGAGATCCGTTCCGACCGATCATCCAGACCTGCAACTGAAACAGAAGGGGCCCCAAAGCCACCGGCCGATTACATCTTTATCAAAGCCGACTACCATATGCATAAAGTCAAGCTGGAAAACATCCTCTATATCGAGGGAATGAAAGATTACCTGAGGCTTCACCTGCCCAATGAACGACTCATGACACTTATGAGCTTCATGAAGATGGAAAAAGTATTACCCCCTGAAAAATTTATGCGTGTACACAAATCCTATATCGTTTCGCTTGACAGGATTGAACGGATCGAACGAAATACCATCATCATAGCCGGTCAGAAGATCCCGATCGGGAACAAGTACAAGAAAGAATTTATGGAATACCTGGAGAAGGAGAAAGTGCTATAATTGCTCATGGATTGCCATTGGTTGCCATGAATTGCACATAAATTGCCATGAACTCGTCAATTCGCCAGTTCACCAGTTCACTAGTTATATTTGGTTATCACTCTGCGAAACTGATCTGCGCTCTTCACGCCCACAATTCGCTCAACCTCTTTGCCATTCTTGAACAGAATACTGGTGGGAATACTGCGGATGCCGAATGTTGATGCAGTAGACCGTTGTTCATCTACATTTAGTTTTGCAATAAGTGCCTTGTTATCAGGATCTTCAGCCAGTTCATTCAGAGCAGGAACCATCAGTCTGCAAGGCATGCACCAGGCTGCCCAAAAATCGACCAGCACCACGCCTGTTTTTATCTGGTTTTTGAAATTCTGATCTGTCAGAATTTTGATCTTTCCGCTTTCCGGTATGGACTTGATGTTTTTCATTTTCAGATAAGAACGAAAAACAAGAAATCCCATTCCAACTGCTAGAACTCCCAGAATAATGAATGTTGCTTCCATAGTAGTATTGATTTGAAAGCACAAAGATAGAAAGAAATATTGAATTAGTGCTATTTATGCGATTTATTTTCCCTTCAATTCTGAATATCTGAAACAGTGTACCAGATGGTCATTGACCATACCTGCAGCCTGCATGAAGGCATAGCAGATGGTGGTTCCGACAAACTTGAATCCCCTCTTCCTGAGGTCGGTGCTCATAGCATCCGACAAGGATGTGCTGGCAGGAAGCTCTTTCAGGCTCTTATGTCTGTTGTATACAGTTTTCCCATTTGTGAACTGCCAGATGTAGGTGTCAAAAGAGCCAAACTCCTTCTGAACTTCAAGAAACCGTTTTGCGTTTTCAATGGTGGCATTTACTTTAGCCTTGTTCCTTATGATGTCTGCATCGGAAAGTAACCGTTGAATCTCCTGCTCACCGTATGATGCAATCTTGTTTACATCATACTCATCGAATGCTTTTCTGAAATTTTCCCGTTTATTCAGGACCGTTCTCCAGGATAAACCGGCCTGGAAAGCATCCAGCACTAAAAATTCGAACAACTTCATATCGTCATGTACCGGAACACCCCATTCTTCATCGTGATAACGGATCATCAGCGGATCGTTTCCGGGCCAGTCGCAGGTTTGAATATCGATCATTGGAGTTAGATTTGATGATCTAAAATTACAGGTATTTTTTTAAATAACCCTCTGTATAGATGATCAGATCATACCAAAGTTCAATCTTGCAGTGTTGAAAGAACAATCACTATGACCACGTCATTTATTAATCAATGTCGATCTTTGCAAAGAAGCGATTGGCTTCCCTGACGAGGGTTTTGATTTTTTCTGGATTGAGGTAATAGTTGACCTTGGTCCCACTAACAATCTCCTGAATAAGGCCTGCCTTCTTCAGCTTTTTCAAATGCTGGTTTATGGTGATCCGGTTGATGGGTATTTTACCGGATTCATCCCCGGCAACGCATATCTTTGATTCGGCCATGTATTTCAGGATGATAAGACGTGCCGGATGTGCCAGGGTTTCAAATAAGGCCGCATTGGCCTTCAATTCCTTATTTAGAAGTGCAGTTTTCACATACATAAAACTAAAAATGAATCAGCAACAATAAAAACCTCTCTAACCAAAATAATCCTTGGTTAAAGAGGTTTTAAACAGCATGAAAGAGAATTATTATAACAGGTTAAGTTTGATTGTTTTCATGAAGTTCCCGGTAGTCATCCTGACTAAATAGGTGCCAACTGATACTCTTTGTCCGGAGTTGTTAGTGCCGTTCCAATCCGCTTTGTACGTTCCGGGCTTCATTGTTTCAGAATCGATTAAAGATTTGACCAATTGCCCCTTCAGGTTATATACTTCCAGCCGGACAATGCCGGTTTCTGGAATTGAGAACTTGATGTTTGTTGATTGACTGAATGGATTTGGGTACGCATTGTGCAGAGCGTAGCCTGTTACAATCCCTCCAAGACTTTCAATGCCGGTATGAGGTGTATGGCAGGTGAGACATTCCATATGAGTCATTACATTATCATCACCTTCTCCACCATGACAACCCATACATGTGGCGTTACTGGCAGGATCGGTAAAGGTAGGAACAAACGTTCCAGCGTAATATTCGTTCAATATTTCCACTGTTTTTGCTGCCACATCACCTGCTATCCTGGCGCATCTCTCTTTCCTTTCCACATCATGGACTTTTTTGCCGGCAATCAAACACCATTGACTTACCGATGGATGACACAGGGGACTTCCCGCGATATTCTGAGGCATTTCACCAACAAAGTGTGGGTCAGGATAGGAAATTGCATTGGCTGCATCAGTGGGTAGATTTTCCGTTGTATACCATCCCCACAGTTCATTAATTAATGCTCCTGAAGGATCTTTATCAACCGCCAGAGAAATAAGTGCAGCTCCCCCATTTAAGGCTCCACAGAGTGAGCCCCATCCAACTCCACCGCCACGACCGAACAGCAAAACTTCAATGGGGAATCCGGTCCATGGATCTCCTACAGCAATCTCCAGTTTCTGAACTAATGCTCCAAAAACACCGCTTGAACAATCTTTTCCATTCCAGTATAAGTTATACGCCAGTAATCTGGTCTCTTCCGCATCCAGTGCGGCATAAGGATAGGGCCAGTTTGCGGAATTTGAATTGCTGGATCCGGCTCGCAACTCCTTTGCCGACATTATGGCATTAATGCCTGCGACACCAACTGCTGCACCAATTGCATATTTGGATGTGTTAACCATAAATTCTTTGCGTGTAAGTTTCTTTTTCTCCATAGCTGTTTTTATTTAGTTAATAATATATGTTGAATATTTATTATGTAGTTGACTTTCAAATAGGTATCGCGAGGTGTGAACCAAATAACAGATAAAAATATCTAGATTTGAGTACAAAATGGATAATAACAAGCACTGTTTCGTCACATCTTATTATGATATTGGTCATGTATTTATATGTTCCTTGACATATTTATATGTGACTGATGTCGCTTTTTGCCTTTTTAATATTTTATAAGCATCTTTTAGTTTAGACTACGTACCTGTGATTCAAATTTTTACAGCAAGTAATTAACTTTCTTTATGCCGCCACTGGAATTGATACGCCTCAATGACTAGTTCATGGAGCCTACCTGTTTTTTATCATGGATAAAGGGCATATATTTGTATTTTATAGTAACAGTAAATCTATTGAATGATGATTTTATCTATAATGTTGATATTTGGACTTGGCGCGACAGAGCTAATTCTGATCACACTTGTTATACTGCTCCTTTTTGGGGGAAAGAAAATTCCCGAACTAATGAGAGGCCTTGGAAAAGGAATTAAAAGTTTCAAAGATGGTACAAGCGGAATTGAAGAAGAGATAAATAATATTAATTAGTCTGTGCATTTTTTTTGGCAGTATGCCTTGCCTTTATTCCTATAAAATCAATTTTTTTTGTCAATCTGAAGGAAAAAACATATCCAAACGACATCTGAAGGTCATTGTAGTATTTATAGACCGGAATATCGGCATACAATGAGATGAACCAGTTGTGCGGAAAGGCAATACTTACCTGGGGTGTGAAAAATACAACTTCGTAACCGGAAGCGTTGACGATCTCCTTATTTTCCCGTGAGGATCTCGCCCGGTATTCATTCCTGATCTGAAGATTCATGTTAAACCATTTTCAGATCTGATAATTGAAATAGAGGGCTCCGATCCACAGATCTCCGTATTTATAATAAAAATTGTTGGAATTGATCAGTTGGGAATACTCGTAAGATGCGAAGCCAGCTACCGAGATCTTCTTTCCAATGCCCTTGGAAATAAACACATTGCCTGTGTATTTAAAACTTCCGGAAGAGGGTTGAACTGAAATGGGAAGCTTTACGTTGTCGACCTCCTGGTCAAAGACGCCGATTGAACGAACGTTGATTGAACGGCAAGTCTGTGAATCTCGAATCCTGTTAATAGTATTGGTGAGACCGGTTATAACGGTAGACCAGTGAGGAGGTTAGGATCTCTGACTCCAGGGCAGGTTGTTCGGCATCGCTGATGAAAGGATTTCCTGATGTACAACACTGCGAAAAAGCAGTACCAGACCCATAATCCAGATTGCTGCCTGTAGCTGTCATCGTGATTAGGGTAGTGTCCCATGCTTTGTACATATTGAGTCTGTTAGTTAATTGGTTCAAATTTCTCTTTCAGCTCCTTGAATGAAAAGTAGCCTGAATGCCGGAAATATTCCTTTTGGATGGGAGGACAGGGAACATCGCCATAAGAACAGAAAACACAGCAATTACCATATTTCGGCTTTA
Organism: uncultured Bacteroidota bacterium; assembly: GCA_937900965.1. Lineage (GTDB taxonomy): Bacteria > Bacteroidota > Bacteroidia > Bacteroidales > FEN-979 > QYOJ01. The sequence goes on from CALCGJ010000031.1 coordinate 8,932, forward strand.
AAAGCGTTTTGCACTGTGGGCACTCATAAAAGTACTGACATGAATCTTCCGGCATTTTCAATGTTTCCTGAAAATTGCACACCGGGCAATTAATTGTGGAATGAGTTTTTATTCTCAAGTTTTCTGTTTCAGGGCTGAATTCTCCGATAAAGTGTTTCCAGATTAGATGAGAAGATATCTTTGATCTCTGTCTCATGATCTCCGATAGGCTTAACCGGGATGAGATCGATCACCTGATCATAGGTTAAATCCGAAGAAAACATCGTCTGGATCGCTTTGTCAAGTGTTTGTGAAACCGCCTTTCGTGATTCATCAGCCGACAAACCGATATTTTCACCAATCTTCAGGCACTGCTGCCACTGAAACCAGAAATAAGTTGGCAACATGGCAGATATTATGGCGTAAGCTTCCAATTTGGATTCCTCCGTCTCGAATGTATCACCAAGTAGACTAAGCATTTCAAGAATCTCGCTTTTAGTAGTAAAAGTTGGCGAAAATGAAACCGGATTGTATCCCTCGTTTATCACTGAAGTCGCGTTTGGGATAAGACGGGCTACCAGTTTATGATCATTCAGCTTTCCGGAAATCTTTTCGATCGTGATCTTGGGAGCCAGCGAGATCACCAAGGCATCCGGGTTGACAGAATCCTTAATTTTCCCGAGCATCTCCATGATTACAGGCGGATGCAGGGCAATAAATACAACCTCCTGTTTTGCTGACTCCTCTGGACCAACAATCTCGATATGTGGAAATTCCTGTTTTAGTGCTGCGGTTGTTATCATGTTGGTGTCTGTCACAACCACCTTCTGAGGTGTAAAACCTTTGTTTTGAAAGGCCTGCAGGATAATTTTGGTAATCCTGCCGCCGCCGATAAAACCAATTGATTTGTTCATCTTGATGTGAAATTAATATTATCGATGTGTATGAATTAGATCATCCCAAAAATCAATCCCGCAACCGTGGAGAGGACAACAACAGTAACTATGTAAACCAGGGTCTTTTTAGTGCCAATAACTCCCCGGATGACCAGCATATTAGGCAACGAGAGAGATGGCCCTGCCAGCAGGAGAGCCAGGGCCGGTCCCTTCCCCATACCTGAAGCGATCAGTCCTTGAAGAATCGGCACCTCGGTAAGGGTGGCAAAATACATGAATGCACCTATCACAGAGGCAAAGAGGTTTGACCAGATGGAATTTCCACCCACCAGCCAGGCTATCCACGAATCGGGGATTACCCCGGGGATGCTGGTACTGTCGTGCGTTGATCCCAGAAGGAACCCGGCGATCACCACTCCGATTGCCAACAAAGGAAGGATCTGTTTGGTGAACCCCCAGCTCGAAAGGATCCATTCTTTGTTATCGCCATCATCGCTCTTATCAAGCAGACTGATGATGCTCACAGCGCCAATGCCAACTACCATAGAGATCATCGGATTTTCAAACACAAAGGCACTGATAGCGGTGGCGGCCACAGCTGTCAGTACTTGCCATGCTTTCAGTTTTAGGATCGTGATCATTACCATTGAGAGAATCAGCCCAAATAGACCGGTGATGTACCACTTATATGCCCAGATGTAAAACCAGAAACTTGAAGTGTCATCCGCTGCAGGTTTCCCCCAGTTGGCAAAGACCAGAATAACTACCAGCGTAAAAAAGAATGATGCTGTTTGCCATAATGGACGTTTCTCAGGCACATCCGGGAAGTTCATCTGCTCTTCCGCCTTCACCCGCTCCTCTTTCCGGAAGATGAATGCCATGATCAATCCAATGATTACACTAAAAACAACTGCCCCTATTACCCTTGCTATTCCAAGTTCAAAACCCAGGATACGGGCAGTAAGAATGATGGCCAGGATGTTAATCGCCGGCCCCGAATACAAAAAAGCGATGGCAGGACCCAATCCTGCTCCCCTTTTATGGATGCTTGAGAAGAGAGGAAGGATGGTGCAGGAACAAACTGCCAGGATGGTTCCGGATACCGATGCCACGCTGTAGGCTACCCATTTCTTTGCATTTGCCCCGAAATATTTGATCACTGAGGCCTGGCTGACAAAGACAGAGATCACCCCGGCAATCAAAAAGGCAGGCAATAAGCAGAGGATCACATGTTCACGGGCATACCATTTGGAAAGATCTAATGCAGCATCAATTGCTGTATTGAATACCGGATTGGCAACCGGCATGTAAAACACGGCGAGGAATACAATAATGATCCAACCCAGAATCTTCAGTTCACTTTTTGTCTCCATAGATTATATCCAGACAATAATTATGTAATAAATTCCGACGAGGATGAAGAGTACGGCAACGACCCGGCGAAACCAGAGTTCAAACACCTTGATACGATCATACAAGTGCCCTACATTTCCCATGGCGTAAGCCAGTAGCCAGGCAAAAATTATTACTGGTAGACCTGTGGCAACAGCAAAGATCAGAGGCAGGAAGAGCCCATCGGGGCTGGCGATTGTCATGGGGATCAGCATCACAAAATAGAGCACACCGCTGTATGGGCAAAATGCCATGGCAAAGACAATACCAAGGAGCAATGCACCCCAGTAACTTCGTTTGCTGTGCTCCTCCATCTTATCTGTAAGGGAGCTAATTCCCGGCAACCGTAGCTTGATAAAGTCCAGCATGAAGAGACCGACAAGGATCATCACAGGACCCAGAATCTTCTCTCCCCATCCCTGAAACAGGAGAGAGACATCCATCTTGCTGGCTCCAAAATAGATTATAACACCAATCCCCGTGTAGGTGATCGCCCGCCCAAGAGTATAAATCAACCCCTTAAGGAACACCTTTCGCCGGTCTTCAATATCCCGGCTGATGAACCCGATCGCACTGATGTTAGTCGCAAGAGGACAGGGACTGATCGCTGTCATCAAACCCAGAATAAAGGCTGTAAGGGCAGCGTACTGTGAGCTTTCAAGAATCGCCTGTAGATATTCCATTTAATTGAAAATAAAGGGTCGAGGTTCAAGGTTCAAGATTCAAGGTTCAAGTTTCAAGTTTCATCAGCCGAAGGCTCCATCAGGCCGAAGGCCTCCATCAGCGAAGCTCCATCAGGCCGAAGGCCTCCATCAGCCGAAGGCTCCATCAGCCGAAGGCTCCATCAGCCGAAGGCTCCATCAGCCGAAGGCTCCATCAGCACATCATTCCTGTACCTTCTCAATGGCAGACTTAATCTCCTTCTTCAGCTTCTCCGAACTTCCATTGGCATAGAGAAAAGCTTTATCAGTCAGGTCTACTCTTTTATCTCCGCATATTACAATCAAAGTTTGCCCTTCGATGCCATTCTTTTTCCCGAGGGCCTCCCCATCGTCTTCATCCAGGTTGATACTTTTGAATGTGATCTCCCCCTTTCTAACCTGATCAGGGTATAGGGATTCAACCGACTCTTTGGTAACTTTCTCGACATTGAGACAGGTAGCACAACGACGTGAAAAGTGGAAATAATAGACATCAACCTGGGTGACTGAAGGTGGAGCTTCAGCCGTCAGGGCCGTTGCCCAGATCAGGGCAACTGTGAGAATCATGTATTTCTTCATAGTATTAAAATTTATTGGTTAGTATCTTTTTTATCTCGTCCTGTGAAGGAAGCCGGCCTTTGACCACAACCTTACCGTCAACAACCAGTGCCGGTGTTGACATGATGCCATAGTTCATGATCTCCATGATATCTTCGACTTTCGTAATAGTGGCATCAATCCCATTTTGTTCAACCACTTCACGGGTGATTCTATCAAGGGTTTTACATTTGGGACAGCCAGTGCCAAGAATTTTTATTTCCATAAATTTATCGTGTTTTGACTTGAGCCGCAATAAATTGCGGCTGTACATTCGCTAATTTCGTATCGTAAATCGCATATCTCGTATCGCATTTCTCGTATCACACATCCGGCATCCGGCATCCGGCATCCGGATCCTAGCATTATTTTCTAAACAAATCATTAAATAGGGTTTGAGCTTTTTGCCAATTCTCCTTATTGATGCAGTACTTAATGTAAGGAGGATCGATCTCCCCCTGGATCAGACCAGATTTTTTCAGCTCTTTCAGATGTTCTGATAACGTGGAACGGGCAATTGGCAGATCCTCAGCCATATCTCCGCTGTAACAGCATTTATCAATGTTATCAGCAAGAAAATCCAGGATGAACATCCTCGCCGGATGCGACATTGCTTTGGCATACCTGGCAATCACCTCCTGCTCTTCCGTATAATATCTCTTCTCAATTTTCATTCCATTTTGTATTTCGTCGAATTGCGAAACAAAATTAATAAAAAAATTGATTGGCAAAATGATTTCAGTTGTTTTTCATCATCTTTTTCATCTGTGTCGAAATCCATGATATAAGCTTTATCGGATTTAACAACTACATTTGCAGAAAATCAAAAACTATGAAAAAGAAAATCACAATACTGTCACTTATACTTGTCTCAGGAATATTTTTCACTTCCTGCCATGAATGTTCCACCAAAGAGGCCGAACATCATGATAATGACAATGCGATAACACTTGAAGAGGTTACAGCTGCTCAAAATAGTTGGGCTGATGCTATCGTTTCCATCGGAAATGCCTATACCAATAAAGAGGACTATGTAGCAGTAGCTTCTCAAGTCATTGATTCACTCTACGGTTATGATGAGGGGACTGTTTTGTTTAACCCGACTAAAGCAGCTGAGGTACAGTTCAGATTAACAAAGGAGGGGGCTCTCTCCTATTTTGTAGGGGGGAATATTGAAGAAGATCAAGGATTTGCGCTGCAACCCTGGAGTAACGTCAGGTTCGAGAATGCCGGCATGATTCTGGATGAAACGCAGGCGATATCTTTTGGCAACTATTTCTTCACGGATGCCGGATCGGGGGAAGAGGTCAAGGTTGAATACACACTCGGGTATTTCAGGGATGATGACGGGAAACTCCGGATCAATGTTCATCACTCTTCGTTACCCTACAATCCGAATAAATAATTTGGTTATCACCGGATAAATCGATCACAGCCTCAAATAGAAGAATTTCTGTGGGTGGAAGCAAGGTATAATTAAAACCTCCCTGCGATCCTCTCTTCGCAAAACATGCATTTGCTGTCTTTTATATTATTGGCAAGGATCGTGAATCCTTTCCGTTCAAGCAGCACTTTGTTGCATTTCGGGCAGTAGGTGTTTTCAGTTTTGTGGTTGGGAACATTGCCGATATACACGTATCTGATGCCGGCATCTTTGGCTATGTCATGAGCCTCTTCGAGGATTGCCAGGGGAGTGTATGGAAGGTTTGTAAGTTGATAGAGGGGGAAAAAGCGGCTGAAGTGAAGGGGGCAATCTGCAAGCCCGTTATCAACCAGCCAGGTACACATCTTCTTAATCATCTGTGGTTTGTCGGTCCAGCTTGGCACAACCAGGTTCGTGATCTCCAGCCAGACACCCATCTCGCGCAATATTTTCAATGTCCTCAGGATCGGAGCGAGATGACCGCCGTTCAAATTCTGGTAAATCTCTTCCGAAAATGATTTCAGGTTGATATTGGCTCCGTCGATGTAGACAGCGAGGTCTCTAAGTGGTTTTTCATTGATATACCCATTTGAGACAAGCACATTCTTTATCCCCCTGTCCCGGGCTATTTTAGCCGAGTCAAACATATATTCGTAAAACGCAACAGGCTCCGAATAGGTATACGCTATTGAAAGGGCACCACTGGCTTCAGCCTCATCAACCAGGGCTTCAGGGAAGAGATCGTAATTGCGGGTTTCACGCGGACTCACCTGGGAAATCTCCCAGTTCTGGCAATTCATGCAGGCAAGGGTGCATCCGGCAATTGCTACAGAAAAGCTTCTGGAAGAGGGATAAAAATGAAACAAAGGTTTCTTTTCAATCGGATCTACATGAATCGAACAGGGATTGCCATAAGCTATGGTGTATAGCTTGCCATCCTTTGCTACTTTTGTCCGGCAGATGCTCTCATTCCCTTCTGTGAGGGTGCACTGGTTGGGGCAGATCTTGCACATCACCCCTTTGGGGGTCAACATACCATATGGTGACTCTTTGCTGTACCGGCCAAAACCGCCATCCGGATTTTCTGTTATTCCATCCATAGGGATTCCTATTTTTGCCAACGACTCCACTGAGTGCAACCCCAGAGCTGCACTTCCCGCACCCATCAGGCTGCGACGAAGAAATTCACGTTTGGAGATTTTGTGGCCCATTGCTGGTTGGTAATCAGTAACAAAGCTACAAAAAAAGACTCAAGGTTCAAAGTTCAAGATTCAAGGTTCAAGATTCATCAGCCGAAGGCTCCATCAGGCCGAAGGCCTCCATCAGGCCGAAGGCCTCCATCAGCGAAGCTCCATCATCCCCTTTTTCCCAGAAAATACCATCCGGCGGCAGCAGTGTTAAAAAGCGCCAACAACAGAAGTGTCATCTTTATACCGATCAGTGGCAACATGATTACAGCAGTAATGAGTGCACCCAGGGCTGAGCCGTAAAGGTCAACAGCATAATTGGACGCTGCAACTTTATCGATTCCTCCTTTTGAGATCACGGCAGCATAGGAGAAGATAAGCCCGGTGAGGAATGCAATTCCCAGAACGAAGAACAGAAAAACAGAAAAAATAATGGAATCGGGTAACTCCAGGAACGGAACCATTGAGATGAACAAGAGGATCAGGGTTACGAACGCTGCCATTAGCAACTGTATAAACAGGAAATACCTGGGATGGCTCTTTTTGAAAATAATCTTACGGGAAGCAGCGCCAAGTGCCAGTCCCAGCATGAATACCATGATCAGCACTCCCAACGCCTGGTAAACAAACCCAAAAGTGATCTGAAATCCCAATAAGAGGATTATTTCCGTTGAAGAGGCCGTGAACCCGGCTGCAAATACGCCTGCATTGACCCGGTCTATCGTCAGGAACGAAAAAACAAGCAGCATCAGGATCATCCCGGCGATCAGGGTATAATTCTGCCGGAAATAGCTGAGCCAGTAAGCTTGCTGGTAAAAGTAGGCGACTGGGTGAAAATCGTAATTGATTCCGCTCTCCTCAGTGAGTTTTTCCATCACAAACCGACTGCGGTCTTTCAGTAGCTGTTCATCAAAGTAGTATAGATTTACGTAATCGGTTTGAATCCCTTTTCGTAAAATCATTGTAGGGATGGCCAGGCTGAGGGAGTCGTCGGATGCAAGGAAGTAGTTTTGGCTGGATGGCAGGATGCATACATACCGGAAGTGGTTCTTCAGGGTATAATAAATAGATGAGTTCAGCGCTCCAGCCTCCTTACTCACATAATCAGACCCGGTTGCGATCGATAGTGAGACAACCCCTCCTGAGTCCATCCGTTGCTTGAGGGCTCCAAAAAATTCATCCGTGTAATAGCGATTCAGTTGAAGTGTGGAAGGCTCAGGCAGATTTATCAAAACGACATCATAAAGACTATCGGAATGTGTAATGAATCTCCGGGCATCTGCCGTGATATATCTGACAGCTGAATCGGTTGCCACTTCGCCAAGGGCAGAGGTAATATCTATCAGAGCCGCATTAAGCTCCAGGTAATCAACCCGGGAAGGCTTGTATTTCAGAATTTCGGGAATGGCTCCGCTCAATCCCCCTGAAACCAATAAAACCCGTTCGGGATGATCATGCTGGATCATGGCAAAATGGACAGACTCCTCATCCCGGATCACATTTCCCGAACTAAAGAGCAAAACCCCGTTCTCATAGACATTTTGCTGGCCATGCTGCTCTGTCACAATTACCCTTCCGTACGGAGTCTCCCTGTCGACAATTACCTCCTGATCTTCAAATAGAATAGAGAGGCTAAAGCTTGAGAAGGATACCGAGTAGAGGCCAAGTAGAACGCCTCCGGAGATGAGCGGAACCACGATCTTTGGAATAAGATTAGGCTGCGAAAATGCAAAGAGGATGGCGCTTCCCAGGAAAACAGCTGAAATAATATTCATCGCAGGAAAGGAGCCCATTGTCCAGAGGAAAACAAAATTGATCAATCCTCCTGCAACCAGGCTTCCCAGTGATTCCATGGCATAAGCACCGCCAAGCGGATTTTGTCCGGTTTTCCTGGGAAGAATTGCTGTGAGGGCCGTAAACAGAAAGCCACTGAGAAAGCAAACAGGTGTTTGAAGTAATAATGATGAGTAAAAGATCTCCCGCAACCCCACCATGCTTCCTGTTGGAAACACAACACTCCGCCATACATCCAGTTTCACAATGGTGAGAACCGGGATCATGGCAAGCAATATCATAAGAAAGAGAAGATACGATTCCCGGTCCTTCATTTGCTGGGCAAACCGTCCGATGAAAGCCCCAAACCCGCTGATTAACATCCAATTAGCCAGCACTACGCCAAATACGAGCTCGTTTCCCTGAAAAACGTAAAGGAACTCGCGCAGCAGGTAAATCTGGGTCGCAATAGAGATAAAGCCCAAGCCAAACAAGGCAGAGAAGATTGCAAATCTCTTGTACATTTTGTACCTTTACCTTGGTTTTATTTCAAAAATAATGCAATCAACCCGGTTTACTCTCATTTTGTTAATAAGCTTTATGTTTGGTTCACAACTTGGATGCTCATCCCAGAATCCGGATGGGACATCACAAAAACATGACCGGAAACCTGCAGCGGCTGGCAGGTTTTATTCCGACGACCCCAAAGAACTCCGGTCCATGATTGCAAGTTTCTTGTCCGAAGCGATTCCACGGGAAGAGAATCAGTTAGCGGCCATTATCTCCCCGCATGCCGGTTATGTATTTTCAGGGCAGGTTGCTGCCAATGCATTCAACCAGGTTGACCCGAATCGCTCATTCGACAACGTATTCGTCATTGCCTCGAGCCACCAGGTAGCATTTCCAGGTGCATCTATCTATAACCAGGGTGACTATGTGACACCTCTCGGGACGGTGCCGGTAAATATCCAGCTCGCTAACAAGCTGATGGAGGAGAACCCGCTTTTCATGTTTCATCCGGAAGCCGATAAATATGAACACAGCCTGGAGGTGCAGGTTCCTTTTTTACAGGTGCTTTTGAAGAAGCCCTTTCAGCTCGTACCGATTGTACTTGGAACCCAGTCGGCCGAAACATGCGGGAAGATCGCTGAAGCCCTGAAGCCATGGTTTAACGACCGCAACCTTTTTGTTATCAGCAGTGATTTCGCCCACTATCCCGAATACAAAGATGCCAAAAGTGCCGACCAGGCCACCTGTGATGCCATCGTTGGAAATGACCCTGAAGGTTTCTCCAGGTTTCTTGATAGCTATAAGAAGAATAAGATCCCAAACCTGGCGACCAACTGCTGCGGCTGGACCTCCGTGCTTACTCTCCTTAACCTTACATCAGATGATCCGGATTATACCTATACTCCGCTCTTCTATCAGAATTCGGGAGATTCGGGATATGGAGATAAAAAACAGGTTGTAGGATACTGGGCTATCACAGTAACAAGAAACGGTGACAGCAAAGAGGAGAATGCAGATTTTTATCTCTCTGAAAAGGATAAAAAACGATTGCTGGAAATTGCCCGGAGCACGGTTCAGGGCTATATCCTTAACAAGAAGGTCCCCGGGATAGATGCTGCCAGCCTGTCGGAAAACCTGACGATACAGGCCGGAGCATTTGTGACTCTCAAAAAGGACGGTGCCCTGCGTGGCTGCATCGGCCGGTTCACGGCAACTATTCCATTGTATCAGGTAATTCAAAATATGGCGGTTGCCAGCGCTACCCAGGATTACCGCTTCTCCCCGGTTCAGTCCAATGAGGTCGACCGGCTTGAAATTGAGATATCTGTACTCTCACCCATGAAACAAATTTTTGATATCAGGGAGCTCGAGTTAGGACGGGATGGGATCTATATCAAGAAAGGAAACGCCGCCGGAACTTTCCTGCCACAGGTTGCTCCCGAAACAGGGTGGACAAAAGAGGAATTTCTGGGGCATTGTGCCCGAGATAAGGCAGGCATTGGCTGGGATGGGTGGAAAGATGCTGAACTCTATACATACCAGGCCATTGTGTTCTCAGAATCAGAGTTTAGCGGCCACAAATAGATAGATACGGGCAGTAGGTGCATCTCTCTTCTTCCGAAGTTTGGCTGAAAGGCTGATCAGGATCGAAAATATCAGCAAGTATCCGGCTGAGAATCTCTTCCATTTTTGCGATTTCATACTTCCCGATAGTGGTGGATTTTGGGATCCCATTCTCATCGGGCATGGTAACTACAATAAACCCGGTTGACTGGTTCTTCAGAGAGATGATGCCAGCCTGATAATTGGTAACGGAATTTCCCCTGGCCAGCAGCCAGGTATAGGTAAGTAGCTGGAATCCCTTGTCAAGCACCGGGTCTGAGATCAGATCGTCCCAGTTGTTAACAGCAACATCCTTTTTAACCACGCTCCCGGTTTTGTAATCAATCACACGAGTGACCCCTCCTATCCGGTCAACCCGGTCAACAAACCCCTTGACTCTGACCTCCATATCCGCTCCATTCAGGGAAATAACCATTGATTTTGAAAGTGGTTTTTCAAGAAGTTCTACGGTAAGGGTCTCCCCTTTTTTTGCCAATTGATCCACAAGTCTTATCTCTCCCCGGATGAATTTCCGTACCATGATCCTGGCCACTTCAACCAATAACAAATTCTTCCCCGTTTTCACCCCATCCCCCTTGAAAACTTCCCGGAATGCGTTGTCGATCTCCTCATCTATTCCCGGCTCCAAAGATATGAGATCCTCACAGCTCAGGACTCGTTTGATAAATGGTTTATACAGATTCATCAGGGCATGATGGACTGCTGAACCAAGTGTCCTCGGATCAATCTCCCCCTCCTCTTCCTCAGGCTCCTTCAAGCCGGCTACTTCAGAAAAATAGAACCTCAGTGAACATGAACGATACGCATTCAGAGAGGTAGGTGCAAACCCCGATGAGGCTTTATGCCTTAGTTTTTCGATCACTGCACTCTCTTTTTGGATCTCAACGGGAGGGTATCCCTTTGCCCTCTGCAAAGGTGTAACCAGGACCTCATTACGTATGTTGATCGATCTGTTATATCCAGGCAGCTCTGTCTCTATCTGCCTGATAAAGCGGCTCGGGTCACCTCCACCCATTTGTCCGGGCTCGGTATTGTATAACAAATAGATGTGAGTGGATCGCTGCAGCAACCGGTAAAAGTGATAAGCATAAACAGCATCCTTCTGACTGTACAATGGAAGATGAAAATCCCTTCTGACATCAAATGGGATGAAAGATTGCAGGTTCTTGCCGGAAGGGAGTATCCCTTCGTTGCAGGAGAGAATAATCACCCTGTCGAAATCAAGTGTACGAGTTTCCAGCATCCCCATGATCTGCAGTCCTTTCAGGGGTTCTCCGTAGAATGGCAGCATCGTGGTATCCAGCAATTGTTTCAGAAATTTTGACAGGCTTTCCCAGGTGAGAAACCCCCTGGATTCATCAATCAGCAACCGAAGCTGACGAAGGATCCGTGCACCGGCATAGGCATATTCTAGCTCTATCTTAGGGGCTGGCTTACCTTCCGGTTCCTGAAGCGTGGGTTCAGAAGAACCGATGGAAGCCACGAGTGCCTCTACCAGGGTCTGAAGTCCGGTCAAGGCTCCATCATGAGAATTCCAGGTACCGAACATCAGGTCCAGGAAATTAAGACTGGCGCCAAAGAGGCCTGTATGTTCTGTTTCAAGATCTTTGCGCCGGAGGAATGTCTTTAGCCCCCTTTTGATCCTCTCTACAAGCTCGCGGAAAGCAAACTGGTTCCCGTCAGCATTAGCCAGGGCGAGGCGCATTGCATAGGGATGTTGCAATACTTTTAGTACATCCCGGAAGTAGAATCTCCCTGATTCTTTACGCCCGGAGGTCATCCTAATGGCATTGTGATGCATCTCATAAACCAGAACCAGTAGGTCTGCGAGTGGCGTCTGGCTGAGGGGTAGACCCATGGTAATGTTCACGGCATCCAGACCATCCGGCAATGAGTTTAACAAGGGTAACAGCAGTTTCTCGTCCGGAAGGATGACAGCGGTCCGTTCATTAAGCAATTTCTGTTGATGCCACTCTTCCAGCAAGTTACCGGTTAACTTTACCTGTCCGATTATATCCGGCACACCAATCACTTCAATCTCCTTTGTCCCGGATTTAAAATCTTCAGACTTCCACCGTCCCGACCATTCAGGCCATCTCCTGAACCATTCTCTCAGGTAATCGCCGGCTTCCTGTTTCGGATCATCCATATAATAGCTATCGGTATCCCAGAGCAGTTCACCGTCACCACGTTTCACAAGGAGATCAATGATTCTCTCTTCGGCAGTAGTAAGAGCATTGAAGCCTGCAAAAATGATCTTTGTCCAGGGAATCTCAGCTTCTCCGCTCTCCATTTTCTGCCAGGCATGCCGGAAGATCAGTCCCTGATAGGCCTCCCCCCGGGATAGAAGTGCTTCTGTTAGTCCTGTATAATATGACAGCAGGGAGTTGTAGAACTTCAGGTAATTCTGCTGAAACTCTGTCAGTGGTGTATTATCAGGATTCCATACTGTCAATGCGCGAACCTCGTCCAGATATGTGAAAAGATTTGCTGGATCAACCAGGTAGCGATCTATCTCATTGAAATCGGAAAGCAGTTGACCTCCCCAGTTCAGGAACTCATCAAATGGCTGGGCTTTCTCCCCTTCGGTGCTCTGATGCACTTTATACAACTCAAAAAGGCAATGAACCTGTTCCACCTCCTTCAGTCCTGAGACGGAACCAATAAACTCTTCAATTGAAAATAGAGCAGGAGCCCACGAGGTTCCAGGCAGCATTCCCGAGAGATATTTTCGCAAAAAAAGTCCGGCCCTCCGGTTGGGAAGGATGATGGCAATCTCCGACAGCTTATCACCATAAGTTTCATGAATGTACTGTGCAGTCTGATAAAGAAACGGAGGCATGGGTTAGTATTTACGATTAATTATTCACAGAAATATTAATTCACATTGGTGTTCATGAATGCTGCGCATTTCGCATGTAGATTGACGATTGCATGTATGATTTACGATTTAGATTTGGGTCTTGGGTTTTGGGACTTGGGTCTTGGGACTTGGGACTTGGGACTTGGGACTTGGGACTTGGGGCTTCAACTTTCCGATGTCTTCCCAAACCGGGCTCGTATCGACAAATCCTTTGATTAGATGATCGGAAGCAAGCCGAATATAAAGATCAGTCAGCGAAAATTTACCACTCTCCGTCATCCATGAGAAGATATCCGGATGCAGGATCTGTATCCCGCTGAAAGCAAGGCTCCTGATATCATCACCCTCCCTGCTGATCCGCTGTTCTCCTGTTTTCCGGTTCTCCCATCCGTACAGTGTATTCTTCTTATCAAAGAGGAAATACCGTGAAGTTTCTCGTTCCCTTACCGCCAGGGTGGCAAGTGGAGATTCATACCGGTGAAAACGCATCATCTTGTTGAGGTCAAGGTCGGAGAGGATATCCACATTCCGAACCACAAATGGTTCGACATCACGAAAGAACCAGGATGCTTTTTTCACGCCACCACCAGTCTCCAGCAGCTCATCCGACTCATCAGAGATTGTAATCGTCATTCCGAGATTATCATTTAGCCTGAGGAACTCCAGTATTTTCTCAGGAAAATGGTGCACATTGATAATCACATCGCGTATCCCATAACGCTTAACGTGTTCCAGTGCATGTTGCAGCAATGGTTTCCCATCAACTACTACAAGTGCTTTAGGAATGGAATTGGTGATTGGCCGTAACCGTGTCCCCAATCCCGCTGCAAGTATCATCGCTTTCATATTCTACGAATTTAACCCCTAAATCCCGTTTGCTTCAGTACGCCTGAGGCGTACTTCGCAAGGGGACTACAAATTCCTTATCCCTTCGACCCTAGGACGAGGCATGCCTCGTCCCTACAATCGGGCAAGGTTTGTATGATTTGTGTTAACAATAATCTTATACCGTTTTATCAGGAACTCCTTCATCCTCTCTGCACAATAAACCGACCGGTGTTGTCCCCCTGTACACCCGAAGTTGACGAACAGATGTTGAAATCCACGCTCCAGATAATTTATTACGCTCTGATCAACAAGAGCTGTGGCGTTGTGAAGGAACAGGTCAACCTCAGCTTCATTCTTCAGGAAGTCTATTACGGGTTTATCCTTCCCTGTAAGTTGTTTGTACTCGTCATATCTTCCCGGATTAGGAAGGGCACGGCAGTCAAACACAAAACCCCCTCCGTTTTCTGTCGGATCTGCAGGGATGCCGTTTTTGTAGGAGAAACTCGTAATGGTTAAGGTAAGGGAACTGATGCCGGATGCCGGATGCCGGATGCCGGGTTTTCCCCTCCCTTCATGGGGAGGGGTCAGAGGTGGGGTACCACCGGTTTCCAGTATCCGGGATCCAGGATCTGGAACCGAAGCGAAGCGGAGTTCGGCGGAGCCAATCAGCTGGTCCAGCAAGCGGAATAGCGTTGGAAGTTCCACACCGAACTCCTTTTTCTCCCACAGAGTTCGCAGATTCTTCAGGTTATTCAAGGCATATGGTATACTCTGGAGGAAATGACTCTTTTGTTCATAAAACCCACGATAACCGTAGGCTCCTAGCGCCTGGAGAATACGAATCAGGATAAAGCCAGGGAAATAGGTCATAAATTCCATTCTTTTCCCCGGGATATACACTTCCAGTTCATCCAGATAGAATCCAAGAAGATGATCCCTGACATGCTGAGGCAGGTCGGCTTTGGCATCATACAGCATAGATGCTATGTCATATTGCAGCGGTCCTTTTCTACCTCCCTGATAATCAATATAGTATGGGTCGTTATTAACCAGCATGATGTTCCTCGACTGAAAATCCCGGTACATAAAATAATCAGCATCAGCCTGAAGCAAGAAGGTCGAAAATGTAGAGAAGTCCTCCTCCAGGGCCTGTTCATCAAACGGAACATGAGCAAGTTTCAGGAAGTAATATTTGAAGTAGTTCAGATCCCACAGCATCGATTGACTGTCGAATGCATGTCGCGGATAACATTTGGCGAAGTCGATCCTTTCCCCACCCCTGATCTGGAATATAGGGAGCCTCTTAAGTACTTGCTCATAAAGATTCAGTATGGCAGAAGGAAATCCGGATTCCACTTTCTTCTTTGCGACCAGTTCGGAGAATAGTGTCTGATCACCCAGATCCGATAATAAGTAGCAATTTTTCTGCAGATCCTCTGCTAAGATTTCAGGGACAGGCAGTATAAGGGATTCAAATGTACGGGTGAATGACAGAAAGGCTTCATTCTCTTTCCGGTCGTTGTTGTATACGCCAATTACCGTTCCACGCGTTCCGCTAAGTCTGAAATAGAGTCTGTTAGACCCGGAATCCGGAAGCCTGACAATGCCGTCAGCCCTTTCGCCAAACGTTCTTTGATACAGCGCTTTAACCGGTTCTTCGTTGTTCATTTTCATGTTTTTTTCATGAGGTTATGAGTCCATTTTATTGCCCCTAAATCCCCTGAAGGGGACTTACTCCCCCTTTAGGGGGCCGGGGTGTGAATAATCCACTACCTCTTCAACGTCAACCTTTCCCCCAACATACACCAATAATTTCCTCACCCGCTGATAGCCCATCTCCTGAAGAAGCTGGCCGTATCTTTCAATCTGTCTTCGGTGTGATTGCGATCTCTTTCCGGTTTTATAGTCGATTACTGTCACCTCTATTCCATCAAAGACTACCCTGTCAGGACGGGATGACTCTCCCTCAGCCTGCAGGATTTCCGGTTCAGTCTTAACCACGACTTCAGCATGAAAATACCTTGCTAGAAGTGGATGGGATACAACCGTGTCTAACATCTCACGAATAGATGGCTCCTCTTCACGGGATATCATTCCTGAAAGAAGAGCCCTCTTCAAAGCCTCTTCCCGATCCGGGGCTACCCTGATATCTGCCAGGATTGCGTGAATCCTGCTCCCAAAATCAACTTTTCCTGCAGGATCCTCCATATCCCAGAATTCAGGAGCCCTCTGGCGAATTTTTATAGCTTTACGCCAGTCTGACGATGGCATGGATGAGAGTACCCGAATCCCCCCCCGCTTCTTCCGGGATGTTTTTTGCATGGGAGTGAATATTCCAAACTCATACGTTGATTTAGCCTCTTCCCAAACACCGATTGATTGCAGGTATGCCGAAAAGAAAGCTGGAAGCGATTTCAGCTCCTCCATGTTGGTTGGGGGCGAAGCAGTTATAATATATAATTGTTCCTGCGGACGGGTCAGAGCGACATAAAGCAAGTTCACCAAATCTAGCATTGATTTGATTTGTTCCTCCCTGAACCGGTCAGCATAAACAGTATCCAGCATCTGCTTTTCGACTGGCAAAAAGGCGGATTTAAGTCCTGTCTTGTCTCCAGGGGGCAACTCAACCCACAGATAATTCTTATTTGCCTTGAATAGGTTCTCATCTGCAAACGGAAAAATAACAACCGGAAATTCAAGTCCTTTCGCTTTGTGAATTGTCATAATTCTGACAGCATCAACTCCTTCGGGTACGACGATAGAGAGTTTCATTTTATGCTGATCCCACCATTCCAGGAAATCGGCAGCGCTATGGGTCTCTTTCTCCACAAATGTTATTACGGCATCAAGAAAGAACTGGACATAGGGATCCGCCTCCTGATCCAGACTAAACGTCCGGATCAGCTTTTCACAGAGATCATAAACCGGAAGACTGAGTAAGGTGTCTTTTTCAAGGTCTAGCCCATTGTTTCTCAGAATCAACATAAGGTTATCTTCCGGGTGAACAGACCGGCCAATTTCAGTTGCCAACATATGAAAATCCGCTTTCTTCTGTTTGAGTCTTCCGGCATTCATGAGGTAGTTCACAATCGAGGCCTGGATGATGGTATTGGCCGGATCAAACAGGAACCGGATCAATTCGGTGATAAACCTTACTTCCGGTGAGTACGACAACAAGAGGGATTCTGATGAGACCACGTCTATCCCACGAAGGATCAGCTCCCTTGCAATTCGTCCGGCCTGCCTGTTGGTCCTGCATAAAATGGCAATATCCTGGAGTGCATATCCTCCTGTCAGAAGCTTGTTGATTATCTCTTCTGTGCGGTTTATTGTACATTCAGCATACGTCAGATCCGGATCCTCCCCGGTGATGACATCCAGACGAATATACCCCCCCTCAGTGAGGGCGGAAGTTTTTTGCTCCAGATCTTTGTAAACATCCTGTAAGCCGGGATCCAGGTGCTGAGAAAGCCAACGGAAGAATCGGTTGTTAAAGGTCACGATTTCCGGTGATGACCGGTAGTTAGAGTCAAGATGATGTTCGGTAAAATACTGTAAGAAGAGAGTCTCCCGCTGTCGGATCAGTTCATTTTCATCACGGCCGGGAAGGGCCGGCAATGATGTAAACTGCGATACGTCTCCATTCCTCCATCGGTAAATAGCCTGTTTCCCATCACCAACAACGAGGTTGAAATATCCGCCAGCAAGAGCATTCTCCATAAGCGGGACAAAATTTAGCCACTGGAGGCGGGATGTATCCTGGAACTCGTCAATCATGAGGTGGTGATACTTCTCACCCAACCGTTCATAAATAAATGGGACAGGTTCGTGCATGACGATCCGGGCAATACGGCTGTTGAATTCGGAAATGTGAACCAGGTTATGCTGACGTTTAAATCCCTCAAGTACCCGTCCGATCTCATTCAGGACAGCAAGGGGATAAATAGTTTTGGTCAATAACTTAGCCAGATGATAGCTTTGTGATTGTGTATTTCGCAACGCTTCAGATTGTTGACAGATCCCGTGCAATTCCGACTTGATCTCATGTATTGCTGCAATATCAGTTGATGAGGCTTTTGGTCCTGTCCATTTATCCTTTTCCAGTGTGGTAATCACCCGGCTGCCAGGCTCCAGCTTATCCATTCTCCCTGTGGCCAGGTATACAAAATACCCAGGGATCCCGGTTTTTCCATAATAGAATGAGCCGTGAGGAATCCCGTTGAGGTCAATCAGCTTCAGTGCTTTCTCTCCCAGCTCTTTAAACTGTTGTTCAATCCATCGGATCCGGGCATGCAGCTGCTTGCTGATGCTGTTAAAATCATCGAGAGTGAGTGAGGAAAGTTTTCTCACATGGGTTTCACCCTCTTCATCCATGAGCAGTTTGGCGAAAGAGACCAGTAACCTGTCTATATTCCATCCTTTGTCCTCCTCCATCCTGGATTCCAGAAAACTGACAAGAAGCCTGGTGAGTTCCTCGTCGGAACCAGCACGCTCCAGCAAGAGGTCCACAGCAGTTGTTAAAAGCTCCTCCGCCTCCAGCTCCACAGCAAATGAGACCGGCAATCCGAAATCGTGAGCAAAAGCACGGATAATACGATGGGAAAAGCTATCGATGGTTCCTATAGAGAATTCAGAATAGTGATGAAGAATCAGGGATAACGCCTCTCCGGCTCTACGGGACAACTCCACCAGGTCTAACCCGGTCTCCTCAATCAGGCTTAGTTGCATCTGTCCTGAGGATCCCTCAGGGATGATTTCATGGGTTTGGGAAAGATCGCTCAACGCTTTCATTACCCGATCCTTCATCTCGTTGGCTGCTTTATGAGTGAAGGTGATAGCCAGAATATGACGGAACCCTTGAGGATGTACCAGTACCATCTTCAAATATTCCTTAACCAGAGAAAATGTTTTTCCTGATCCGGCAGAACTCCTGTAAACAGCAAAACTCATTTCGATTTACGAATTATTTCAGGATTCCTCCATCCCTTCATCCCTTCATGCCCGTTTGGACAAGGCATGCCTCGTCCCTTTTTGCCAGCCGCAATAAATTGCGGCTCTACAATCTATATCAGCGCCATTCTGTACAGCCGCCATTCATGGCGGCTCACATTATTTTATCAATATCACTTTCCCATGATATAGCTTATCTTCCGTTACCAACCGGATCAAATACATTCCTGCCGGAAAAGATGAAAGGTCCATTTCAAGGAATATTGCTGTGTTTTTCAGCTCCCTTCTCAAAATCTCTTTTCCGCTCCAATCAGATACTATCACATCACCTGTTTGAAAAATATCCGGAGTAGATATACGGATAGCCCCATTTGACGGATTCGGGAATATGTTTAGCAAGTGGGTCTTCTGTTCCTCTATCCCAGGGGAGACAACAGTAACCAGCTTCTGGTCTGAAACGAATGTATTCAGGCCATCGATGACAACGATTCCAAAAGTGGTTGTGGAATCCATCAACACCGTTAACGACTGGGTTGTATCCAACGTGTTCCAGATAAATCTGTAAGGTGGAGCACCTCCTGAGACTGCTGCATGGAATGTAACCATGGTACCCTTATCCACAGTTGTATCGGGGCCAAGGGAAACGGAGAGCGGAAGTGAGGGAAGCCGGGTGCTGTCGCGATATGTCGCCGTAACGATCAAACCTTCGCTGTTCACTTGCAAAACAGGGATCCCCATATGTTCAGCTAACCACTTGTATTCAGTTATGTTTCGGTCTGTGCCGATGCCAAACCCCATGGACTCGATGAAAATGCTGTCGTGTTGGAATAGGTCACACCGAACCCTGATGGATTCGAATGATCCAAACGGTGTGATAACGGTCCCCCATCCATCCACAAAAGAGGTACGAGCTCTCTGGGTTGAGTAATAGAACATTCCGGGAAAATCAATTGCAACCGCAGAAGTTGAAGCCCAGCTTGCATTCGTATCCACAGGGAAAGCATAGTATTTATCCGGGGTATTAAATTTGGCAGCAATTGGAACGCCCTGAATCTTAAATGCAAAGCCGTTATCCACAAAGGCTTCGCCTGAACTTTTAAAAAATGTGAACGATTGCGTAACAGGAAGTCCGGGAAATAACTCGCTGTTTCCCCTTGGACTGGCCAGGTTTGAAACTACGTTAGGGATAAAATAGAACCAATATTCGGGGGGTGTGCTTGTCATCATTACGAACGTATCTATTCGCTGGTTCATCGGCTCCAGCATTGAAAAGTTCCATGTTGTATCACGTCCGGTCTGGTGGTAGTTTCCCGGGACTGTACTTGTCATGCTCACCCGAAGTGTATCTCCGGCATTCGGCATGTCAGTTTCGTCAATTACTACCTGCGACCACAGTCCCAAAGGGAGAAGTAACAGGAGAAGGTGGGGAATATGGTTTTGAGCTTTCATATCACTCCTTTTTCTTTGTTTTTGATCTGCGAAACAATTCTCCCCATTTGTAAAAATCACGCTGAAAAGAGATCCCGACACCTTGTGTGTAAGGGGCGTTATTATTGAGGAGGTCGATGGTATTGGTCCGGTTGAATGCCCGTATTCTCCATCTCCTGTTCTTGGTAAGGAGGTATTCAACATTGATATCACCTACGATAGTGCTGGCTTGAGCAGAAGTAGTATTCTTGTAAGATGACATACCAAATGTTCCATCTATTAACAACCTGTCATCAAACAGTTGTGTTGAGACAGTCATGTCGATCTCCTGGCCTGCAGTTGAAGATCCTGGCTGATAATTGACACCGATGTTCAGATTCTGAGACATCCCCGAGAGCCAACTGTTAATCTGGTTAGTTACAATCGAAAGTGATGCACCGCCTACATCAACTGCTCCACCCGAGCCACCTGCGACCGGTTTAAACTGATTCATTACCAGAATGTATAAAACCTGCTGTGTCATCTCCGCAGTATTGCTTGTATCGATAGCATTATAGACCATATTTCTCTCACTCTCCTGGGCATATGGTAAGGCTATTCCAAATGACATGATTGGGTTCATCAGCTTTCCGTTGAGGCGTATAATACACTCAACCGGAATGCGGCCCTGAATAGTCGATGTCTCAGAACTTAGTCCCGACAGTGGAACTTTTGTCTTGTATATTGCAGATAACGATATATTTGCATCAGTAGGGTCACCAGTCCATGAGATAGAACTTCCCTCTTTAATGGCGAAGGGCAACCGAATCAGGTTTTTCATCTGAAAAAGAAATGAGCCCTTGCTGATCGAGTAGCTTCCATGAAGGCTGAAAGGGGTGGAAGGGTTCATCCCCATGGAGATGTTCCCGGATCCGTTTGCTTTGATATTTCCAAGTTGACCGGGGAATAATACCTCAACCTGGGCATCGGGCCTTACGGCAAGGCTAATGGCCAGGGTCAATCCCGTTGAAGAGGCTGGTCTGCTCAGCTTCGTTGCATTCTCAAGAGAATCTCCCCTGGGTTGCTTGAAAACAATGTAATCCACCTGTCCAACAGCCTGGGTCAGGTTAATCGGTATCGTTACATTGGTGTTCTGGCCAGTGCTGGCATTCGCAGTGACAACAATGTAGTCGATAGGACCAACGATTTCAACCGTTCCGCTCGACCTTGCATTCCCGTAGAAGATACTATTCTGGGCATATGTGTTCCTGAAGGCTGAAAAGTCATCCATTCGGATATTCAGATTCAGGCTTAGATTGCGGAAATAGTTATGATTAAAAGACCCGTTCAGGTAGGCTTTATTTCCCAGGGAGTCGTATAGAACCATATTGTTAAAGGAAAATTTATCCGGCTCAATGGTGATGATATCGGCAACCGAATAGGGAACATTGAGGTAACTGATATTGAACTCGGTGCGCATCAGTCTTAACTCACCCTTTAATGCAGGCTCCTGAAGGGTACCATCAATCCTGATCTCCCCAGATACAAGACCTGTCAGCCTGGACATAAAACCTGAAACAAACGGTTCAAGCATCTTGAGGTTCAGGTTCTTCAGCTTCAGGTCGAAATCAAAATGCGGATTTGGCGCTGCTGTGTAATAGCTTCCTGTAAGGGAAAACGGGATACTCTGGCCAATATTTCCGGTATATATTATTTCTGAGACCACATCAAGTTTATCTTCAGCCCTGTTGTAGTTCACCCGAAAAACGGCATCTCCGAGATGCTGCCTGTTGAAACTGAAATTGTCAAGCTTCAGATCAGAATAGACTGACAACTCATTATAGACATCTGTGATTTTCAGATCTCCTGACAGGATCCCGTCGATGTCAATATTGGGATTTGAGAAAAAATAATCCAGTTGAGAGACATTTACCCCATTGAAGGTCAGATCAAGGGTATCCAGAAAATTGCGGGTAAGCCTCCCATTCAGTGATAACCACTGGTTGCCGCTCATAAAGGTAAGATCGTGAATTACGATCATGGAGGTATCCAGGATCACATAATTATCTTTCGAAATAGTCCATGGATTACCGGCCAGTTGTAAGTCAAGTTCATCCAGTTTAATTTTCACGCTCCCATCTTCCAGAAAAGTCAGGAATCCTTCAAAAAAGCTGTAGTCTTCTTCTGAAGCTGAGCTTACCTTGTAAAGGATACTGTCATGACGGGCGCTGGCAGTTAATAAGAGTGTGTCAAGTTGAATATAAACCGTATCTGTTGGTTTCGACTTATTCATGATCAGCCTGTCACAACCCGTCTGCACGGAGAGATCATCGCTGCGGGTTTCGGCATCAATGGACCAATTTTCCAGCTGCATTTCTCTGATATGCAGCAAAGGTGACCGACCCGTTAGTGTAAGTATCTTGTCAGCTTCATTATAATTGCCTTTCAGGTATGATTCCGGGGCGATTTCCAGGAATGGGAGAAAAATGGCTGTAACTTCAGCCGTATTCCTGAACGTTATCTGGTAGTTCAGCTCCTGTCCTGAATAATGGTATTTCATAGTTGAATCCTGTCGCATCTGAAAGCTGGCCAGGTAATTCCGGATGAAGGTAACTACTGATGGCACAAGTTTACTGAAGGCAAACTCACCGGTAAAATCAGCATCCAGCAGATCAGACCTCACTTCATAGGTTTTCTGTCCTGACGAGTCAGCGTTTGTCATGATAAGCAGGGAATCAATGAATGCCCTGTTTCTCCCTTCCCAGTATGAGATATTCCGCAGATCGATTGTCCCGACAATATTATCAATTGAATTTCCTTTGAAGTCGGCCTGCACTGAAGCTGAGAAGATCTCTACCGAGTCTCGTTCTAGTAGATGCAGGTTGAACAGCTGTGCATGGTCGACCCGTGAGTCGAATTTAAAAACTGCCAGGCTGTCGTTAAAATCGGCCATTCCGTGAAATGTGAGCTGCAAATCGGAATCATCCACAGTTAAATCACCGAAAAATCTCTTCCGGATAAGTGAGCCATTGAGAGTTATGTTTTTGTAATTATACCTGTTTAGCATGGCTGAATCGACCTTCAATTGCATTAAAAGATCGGCTTCATTAAACGAAAGGCCCTTACCGTCAAGGTTGGCCCGTAAAGTGACCTTGCCTAACATTTCTGAATTTCCAATCAGTTTTCCTACGTCGAATGAGGTGATCCCCAGCTCACCTTGATATGCCAAAGGTCCCCTTTTTACAGGTTGTTTCAACTGCAGATTTGTTTTTGCGGATCCGATATCTGTCCGGATTTCCGCCTGGGCTATAAAATCATCAATAAAACCGGTAAAATCGCCCTTTACCCTTATTAGGCCTAAATTCCCGATCAATTCAGGAATTTCCACACTCCCGGGATCTCCCGGAATCTTGAAAGCACTGATATCTTTGGCTGTTGTTGTAAAGTTTTTAATACTCATATCAACATAGGATGCGCTGATATCGGGAAGTCCAACAATGTAAATATTACCATTAAAGATGGTGTTTTCTTCAAATGCCAGCTTTAAGTTATCTGCTCTGAGCTTAGCCACTGTCCCTGCTATATCACCATCGAACCTGATACGGTTACGCATTTCCTTTACTTCGGGAGCGAAAAATCCTATATCCGTCATATCAAACTCCGATGGCTGAATGTCGGCCTCAATCCTTACCTGTTTCAGAAAATCGGTAAACGCGATGAAGCCATTGTAACGGAATGCAAAATCAAGTGAAAGGTTTGAATTGTCGGTTGTCAGCTTCAGGTCATCCACTGTAATAAACTGATCGCTGACCTTACAATCACCCTGAAAATTATGCAGGTAGATTCCGCATTTTTCCCTGGCCGTGAGGTGATTGATCATCGCATTGATCGTATCTCCTTCAATTCTTACGTTAGATATATCCAGATCAATATTCGTTACATCGATGTCGGTATAATCCATTCCTTGAGTTGTACCGGGGTTGGTTTCATCCTGGTAATGAAACCGGATGCCCTCGAGGATTATCCTTTTACATCTGATCGAAAGGGGTGCTGCAGGTGTTGTATCAGGTATTTTAGGGATGGTGTCGGCCGAAGAGAAATGGTTAATAATAGCAACCAGGTTTAGAACTGAATCATTCCTGTGTTTCAGGAGCTGAAACTCCCCCTGGCTGATCAGAATTTTCTGCACAGTGATGGTTCTTCCGGAAAGGCTGAACCAGATAGGTTTAATGCTAAGTTGGCGGGCAGAAAAGAGTGTAGTATCATGGTGGTCTTTCACCAGGATATCTTCGATAGTAAATCCATTGTGAAAGGAGAGGTCAAAGTTCCCGATGCGGAACGTAGCGCCTGTTTCCCGGGAGAGGTAATCAGCGGTCATCTGTATGGCAAGGCTCTGCACCCAGGTATCACGCAACACCAGATAAAGGGTGAAGACCAAAGCGATCAAGACCGTAACCAGATAGAGCCCTATTTTACCAACTGTTTTTATTTTACTTTTGCCTTTTGGAACCTGATAAATAAATTCAATGCCACCCTTTATTCTCGGTATCGAAACTTCATGTGATGACACCTCCGCTTCAGTGGTTGAAGGAACCATTGTACGGTCGAACGTTACTGCCAACCAGGAGATCCACAAGGAGTTCGGGGGTGTGGTCCCTGAGCTGGCATCCCGTGCTCATCAGCAAAATATAGTACCGGTGATTGAAGCCGCAATCCGGAGAGCAAATATACGTAAAAATCAACTTGCTGCGGTGGCCTTTACACAGGGCCCGGGGCTTCTTGGCTCGCTTCTCGTTGGATCATCATTTGCTAAAAGCTTTGCCCTCGCGATGGAGATTCCCCTGATCGAAGTTGACCATATGCAGGCGCACATCCTGGCGCATTTCCTGGAAGATCCGCAGAACCAGCGTCCTCTGCCTTCATTCCCGTTTGTCTGTCTGACAGTTTCCGGTGGCCATACCCAGATTGTATTGGTGCGTGACTATTTTGATATGGAGGTGCTTGGTCAAACCATCGATGATGCTGCAGGAGAGGCTTTTGACAAATCAGCAAAGATCCTTGGACTCCCCTACCCCGGAGGTCCAATAATCGACAAGCTTGCTGCAGGAGGTGACCCCGTACGGTTTTCCTTCTCCCGCCCGAACATCCCGGCACTTGATTACAGCTTCAGCGGACTTAAAACTTCAATCCTTTATTTTATCAGGGATGAGCTGAAAAAGGATCCTGCATTCATCGAGGAAAATAAAAGGGATCTCTGTGCATCGATCCAGGCAACAATTGTTGAGATATTGATGGGGAAGTTGAAGCTTGCAGTCGAAGAGATACGCGATACGCGATATGCGATCCCGGATCACGGATCGCGGATCGTTGATGTGGCAATCGCCGGTGGCGTATCGGCAAACTCTGCCTTAAGGAAGGCACTGCTGGAGACCGCAGACAAGGAGGGCTGGAATGCCTTTATACCGCAGTTTGAGTACACAACAGATAATGCAGCGATGATTGCTGTTGCAGGGTATTTCAAATTCCTGAAGGGCGATTTCACGAAGCAGTCTGCAATATCCTATGCCCGAAGCAGATGGTGAACTTTATAGAGATCCCTACCGAACAAACTACCGCAGCTACGGATGTTGTTTTGGCACTGGTTGCTCTTGTTGTCTGCGTTCTTACCTTCAAGGCTGGTAAGCAATTCAATCCGAAAAAAGGTAAGATCTGGACATGGGCATTTGGTTTGCTGGCGTTTGCTGCGTTGACCGGTGCCATCGCTCATGGTTTTCAGATGTCACACCAGCTGAATTACATTCTCTGGCAGCCTCTGAACCTGGCACTGGGCCTTGCCATCTCAATGTTTGTTGTAGGTGTTACCTTTGACATGACAAAGGGAGATCTTCCAAAATTTGTCCTTCCTGTTTTGATAGTAACAGGCACCCTGTTTTATCTCGTCACCTTAATAATTCCAGGATCTTTCCTGGTGTTCATTCTATATGAAGCAATCGCTATGTTATTTTCTCTTGTGGTCTATATCATCCTGGGATTCAGAAATCAAATTCGGGGTGCCTGGTTCATGGCCCTGGGGATTCTCATCACAATAATTGCTGCAGCCATCCAGGCTTCTGAATCAATATCCTTCACATCTATCTGGAAATTCGATCACAACGGCATCTTCCATATCATACAAATTATTGGTTTGTTGGTTCTCTATTGGGGTCTTCGTGCAGACCTTAAAAAAAAGAGCTCTTAAATGGAACCGATAAAACTGGTTTGAAAAAAGAAATCATGAGAAATTATATTATCCTGTTCATATTCACACTGGTTAGCTCCGGTGCTTTTTCTCAGGTGATGATCACCGACAGGCCTGATCAGACAGAATCGGCATCGACCGTTCCGAAATTTCGCTTTCAACTTGAAACTGGTGGATCGTTGGAGGTTATTGATAAATTGAAGATATTGGTGCTTCCAGGAAGTTTGTTCCGGTACGGAATCGGTAATAACATTGAATTACGATTAACAACATCTTTACGGTACCGTCATCTGGAGACAGATACAGCAAATCAATCGTGGTTTGGTCTTGGGAATATCGATGTGGGAGCTAAATTCAGGTTGATTAACCGTAAAGTCCAACTGGCAATCCTGACGACCTTCTCCATCCCTTCAGGCACAGAGGGGTTTACATCTAAAAAAGCGGGGGCAGATGTTCGTCTTGCACTGGCCCACCCCATTGCGAAATTCCTCTCTATAGGGTACAACGTTGGGTATAGCTATTATGGGTTGGGACCAGGAAATCTATTCTACTCAGCCTCTCTGGGCTTCAGTTTGACTGAAAAACTTGGATTTTTTACAGAGGTCTACGGTACCCTGGCCGATATGGAATACAATTCTCTCAGTTACGACAATGGACTCACCTATTTGATCCGGGAAAACCTGCAGGCTGATTTCTCTTTCGGCACCGGGATCAACCACAGGCATAATCTCATCTCAATGGGAATTAGCTGGAGAATACCGGATTAAGTATGACAACTGCATTCGGCGTAGCTCCGTTTCTTTGCTTTTTCCATGGCTTCCATTCCCTCCTTCACGGAAAACCAGATGAGTCCGGCAGCACCGATTGCATCGATGTAGGCAAAACCGGTGATTTCATAGATCAGGCTGGAGATCAACAGTACGATCGACATATACAGGCAAACCATGGTGCAATTGGCATCAGCTATGACAGGGTCAGAATTGAGTTTTCTTCCAACCCGTTTTTTAGCCCAAACAAGCCAGGTCATCGTGAGGATAGAGATCGCTGAGATCACAATTCCCCAGAATGTACTTTCGGGCTTATGCCCCTGGATAAGGTTGATGATTACCCCGGCACCCAATCCGGCCGAGAGAAAGAAAAACCCGATACCAGTGATCCGCAATGCCGTGACTTCAAACGATGTGATTGATTTTCCAGGGTTTTTCCAGATACGGATTACCATCATCATAATCCCGATTCCGGAGATCACTTCAATGAAACTGTCAACACCAAAACCAAACAAAGCCAGGGTTTCATCAGAATAACCCAGAGCCATGGAGATAATACCCTCGATAAGGTTGTAAACGATGGTGACGATCGCCAGGTAAAAGGCGGATCGGAAAAGGTTTTTATTTCGCATAGCGGGGCTCCCGTTCAGTTTTTTTTTTACCACATTAGTCACAATAGGGCACATTAGTTCTATTGTGTTCTATGTGCCTATTGTGGTAACTTTCTTATTTTCCTAATTTCCCTCTTCCCTCTTACGCCATTCAGTGCTCTACAGCAATCTGCCAGCGCCTTTTCGGCTTCAGGCATTACCTTGCCAAAGATAACGAAGTCGTGGATCTGGCCGGGGTATATTTTCATTGTCACATCCCCACCTGACTGTTGTAAACGTTTGCCATAGGATTCAGCTTCATCCCGAAGGATATCAAATTCGGCAATCACAATGAAAGCCGGCGGAAGCCCTGACAGGTCTCTGGCAAGTAGCGGGGAGGCATAGGGATTCTTTACATCTTCAGGATGTTCAAGATAATGGTTTGTGTACCATTGCATCAACACCTCAGGCACCCAAAGACCAAAACCAAATTGCCGGTATGAAAGGGTATTTGTCTCAGCCAGGTTAGTGGCCGGACAAATCAGGAGCTGAAAATGCACCGAAGGTCCTCCCCTGTCGCGTGCCATTAAGGCGATGACTGTAGCCATATTCCCACCGGCACTGTCGCCGCCAACAGCAATATGCAAGAGATCCACATCAATGGCATCAGCCTGATCAGCTACCCATTCCAGCGTGGCATATCCCTCTTCTAAAGCAACCGGGAAACGGGCTTCCGGAGAGAGCTGGTAATCAACAGCTACAACTACATATCCGGAGTTACTGGATAAAATGGTGCAAACAGCGTCATAATCGTCAAGCGTTCCAACCACCCATCCGCCTCCATGAAGATAGACCAGCACCGGGAATGGGCCCTCTCCTTCCGGCGTATAAATCCGCAAGGGAATCTCTCCGAATGGCCCTTCTATCAAGATATTTCGGATAGAAGCAACAGGAACCGGTTTGGAAGAGAAAGCCTTAACGATATTCCGCTCACGTGCCAGCTTTGGAGTCAATTCCGATAACGGAGGAAGATCGGCGGCGGCAATAGCTGTGAGAAACTGACTGGCATGAGGATCCAGTTTGCCCTCTTTGTAAGCAGGATAAAAGATCTCACTCATGATGTCCCCTATGGTTAATTGTCTTCGAGCAGTTCAAACCGCTCATCTTCTACCGGGATAAAACTATCCCTGTAGCGATTGTAGTGATAATATACCAGGGGTTGGAACCCCTTGGGAAGATTAAACGCAATGTACTGATTGAGGAAAAAATCATACAGGTAGCTGGCATGCACTTTCCCCAAATATGCAGATATGTTATTTATATCTTCAATCCCCAGGGAGTCAATTGTATAACTGTATTTAACATGCTGTCGGAAAGGATCTACAAAAAACTCCCCCTCTAGTTTATCGGAAGCCATGTGGGAAGAATAAAGGATGGTTTTTACTTGATTTGGACCACCTATCTTACTCAATTCCAGCCAAGTAGAAAAGTCAACTGCATCAAGGTCGAATTTTTTATAAAACAGGGTGTCATAGAAGTATTCCTCATCCTCATAGGGGTAGAAGTATTCATCCACCTGGATCTGTGCAATTGAAAGCTCATAGGATTGCGGTTGACCCAGCAGGAAAGAATCAGCCTCAGCTCCAATAAAGACAACCAGTTGAAGATTCCGGAGCTCATCCATGAAACCATTTACATAATTCTCCAGAAACAATGAGTCATTAATATACTGGATAAACCCGCTGGAAAAAAAGAGGGCAGAATCCTGTTCAGCAGAGTTCATCCGCTTTAGATCCTCTACCAACTCTCCTTTATGGTTGTATTTGAACAGCAATTTAGGAGGGGTAACATGAAAGAAAAATTCCGGTGGGTTTTTACGAAAATCCTTGGCAAGCCTATACTCAGGAGTACATGCTGTAACTCCGGCAAACAGGATAATAAGAATGTAAGCGAAACCTCTTTGCATAATCAATTAACTCGAAATTCTATCATTTATTATGACGGTTAGCGTCGTCTAATCCCTCTTTGCTTCAAGCATCTTCAGTCCGAATGCTTTGCCAAAGTCATGACATTGCTTGATTGTCTCTTCGTGTGGAGTAAACCGGATCATCAACCCATCGGTAAATACATTCAGCCGGAGAACCTTAAGTGCGGAGTCAATGATTTTAGCAGCTTCCCCGCTCCATCCAAAAGATCCAAACGAGGCAGCGATTTTGTTCCGGTCCCTGATTGGGTTAATAAGGGCAAATACCTGGTATACAGGCAATAACACGTTCTGACTGAAGGTTGGGCTTCCCAGGATAATTCCGGATGCTTCAATAATTTTTTGCTCTATCACCGCTAATTCCATAGTTTCAATATCGCAGAGGTCTACATCAAACGAACCAGCCATCCTGATCCCTGCAGCGATCTCTTTAGCAATCAAACCCGTATTTTTATACGCTGAAACATAGCCAATGAAAACCCTGTTGGGAAGTGGAAAAACCATAGCCTCTCTGGCATACTGTTCAGAGAGATCCACATACTTTTGCCAATTCTTACGGAGGATAGGACCGTGTCCGGGGCACACTATGTCGATCTCAAGAGACCGTATCTTACTGATTGCCTGTACCATAAACCGACTGTATGGTTTCATGATCACATCGAAATAATAGCGGTAGGCATCATCAAAATCCCCAACCAGGTCATCAAACATCTCTTCCCTGGCATAGTGACAACCGAATGAATCACACGTAAACAGGATCTTATCTTCTTCAAGGTATGTATAGATGGAATCGGGCCAGTGAAGGTTCGGAGCCCCGATAAACCTGAGTTTCTTGTTTCCCAGGTCTAGCGTGTCACCATCCTTTACAATCAGATGAGGCACCTCCATTCCCAATTGATCTTTCAGGTATCGGATCGCATTTCCGCTTCCCACAACTTTCGCTGAAGGAGCTATCTCAAGCAGATCCTTTAATGTTCCGGAATGATCAGGTTCCGTGTGGTTCATCACGATGTAGCTGATCTCGGAAGGATCAGTCATTTCCCTCACTTTTGCCAGGTAAGTATCACGGAAAGTAGCTTTTGTGGTTTCAATAATACATTTCTTATCCGCCCGGATAAAATAGGAGTTATAGGTTGTTCCGAACTCTGTTGCCATCACTACGTCAAACGTGATCAGGTCAGGGTCAAGCACACCGATCCAGGAAACATCTTTGGTAACCTTTAAGATTTTATTGCCATTCATTGCCATCATTGTTCATCATTGTTCATCATTGCACATCATTGCCATCATTGCCATCATTGCCATCATTGCCATCATTGCCATCATTGCCATCATTGCACATCATTCTCTCCACCTCCCTACTTCCCTACTTCCCCACTTATAGTTCCAGTTCCAGCTGTTCGTCGCTGATGGTTTTGGGTTCAGCGTTCCGGGTTCCGCGTTTCGCGTTCGGCGTTTTGGGTTCAGCGTTCGGCGTTCCGCGTTTCGCGTTTCGCGTTTGGCGTTCGGCATTTGGTGTTTCGCGTTTGGCGTTAGGCGTTTCGGTTTCCGGATTGCCGGTTGATGGTTCTTTGGGCTTTTTCCCAACTTTTTTAACCTTCTCCTCGACCTTCGACCCTGTCACCTCGACCTTCGACCCTGTCACCTCGACCCTGGTCTCCTGTTCCAGCCAATTCACCTTCTTCACCGCGTGACCGGTGAGTCGTTTCCCTTTTGCTTTATAGCCTTTTAGCCCAATGAATTCGGAGATGTTGATCTCTTCCTCTGCTGCCCCTTTGCTCTTCTGTTTCATATCAAAGAGAATCTGCAAACGTGGATACAAATCGGCAGAGATAGAGACAAAATGGTCTGAGTCATCGAGGTAGGCAAGCTTTTTCTCTGTTATTTCCGGACTAAACCGTTTTATGTAATATAACTTCGTCTTTGTATCCTGATAGATCACAGTATAGATTTTCCGGGGATCAAATTTCTCAATCCTGAACATATCTTCATCAAAATGGGTGGAGAGATCAAAAGAGGTGAACCGGAAGTGGCCTGACCGGGTGAAGGTGATAATCCTGTCGGCTCCTGAAAAAGCTCCGAGAAGGGTACCCCTATCCTCGGCGTTCAGTCTCATCACAGTATCATCATACCAGATGTTGAGAGATCCCAGTGTGGAGACACCTTCCTGGCGAATCTCGATCTTCTTGATTGCATACTTTGTAAGAATATTCCCCATGGAACTTCTCCCTTTGATAGCCAGGTCGGCAAAATTAAAATCAAACGAGCTCTTTTTGATCCGGGGTTTCGGCTTCAGGTCGACCTTAACGACCTCTGCTTCGCCATTAGGGTTTGCGGAGAAGTAAAGCACTTTTGAGCCCAGGGTCCCCTTGGTTAAGTTATATTCCTTGTCGCGCGTTACACCTGTCACGGCAAAGCGCTTGATCATAATCTTCCCATTCTTACCATCTCTGTAAATCAGATTGTAGATCGTCCGGATGTCATTCTTCATGAAGACCTGAATATGGATTACATCGTGACCGATAAAAACCTTGTCGGCTACTTTTGTCACCATAAAAGTGCCGTCACTACGGATGACGATAATGTCGTCAATATCTGAACAATCGCATATAAATTCATCACGACGGAGGGAGGTTCCGGCAAATCCCAATTCCCGGTTGATATACAGTTTCACGTTTGCCGCAGCTACCTTTACCGCTTCAATAGATTCAAAATTGCGCAATTCAGTATGCCTGTCGCGATTTTTCCCGTATTTCTTCCTGATCTGCCGAAAATGCTCGATGGCAAAATCGGTCAGGTGGGCCAGGTGATTGCTCACCTCTTCTGTCTCCTGCCTGATGCCGTTGATCACATCATCGGCTTTGTTGGAATTAAATTTTGAGATTCGTTCAATGGGGATCTTCCGGAGTTTTTTGATATCCTCTTCGCTCAGCGGCCTGATGAAATCCTTTTCAAACGGCTTCATCCCGCTCTTGATAGCCTTATCTATATCCTCGTCCGTCTTGCATTTCTTAATCCCTTCGTAGACCTCATTTTCAATGAAGATTTTTTCGATGGATGCATAATGCAACTGCTCATTCAGCTCCTCCAGCCGTATCTCCAATTCTCTTTTCAGTAAGTAGACCGTGTGTGCTGTAGATATCCTCAGGATTTCCTTAACACCGACAAATCTTGGCTTTCCATTCTCGATAACACAGCAATTGGCGGAAATTGGCACCTCACACTGTGTGAATGCATAGAGAGCATCCATTGTAGTATCCGGAGAGACACCAGGTGTCAGGTGGATCAGAATCTCTACATCCCTGGCGGTGTTATCATCGATCTTCCGAATCTTGATCTTTCCTTTGTCATTGGCATTGAGGATCGAGTCAATAACAGACTCTGTAGTTGTGCCATATGGGATTTCATTGATCACCAATGTCTTTTTATCAACCTGGCTAATCCTGGCACGCAACCGGACCTTCCCGCCTCGCAACCCATCGTTGTACTTTGAGACATCAGCCAGTCCGCCTGTCGGAAAATCGGGGAAGAGTTCAAAATCCTTCCCCTGCAACACTTTGATGGAGGCATCAATCAGTTCGTTGAAATTATGCGGCAGAATCCTGGAAGCAAGTCCCACAGCGATCCCCTCAACTCCCATTGCCAGCAACAGAGGAAACTTAACCGGCAGGGTGACCGGTTCTTTGTTCCGTCCGTCGTAGGAGGTTTTCCATACCGTAGTCTTTGGGTTGAAAACCACGTCGAGCGAAAATTTAGAGGGGCGTGCTTCAATATACCTTGGTGCTGCAGCACTGTCACCTGTATGGATATTTCCCCAGTTGCCCTGAGTATCAACCAGGAGATCCTTTTGCCCAAGCTGAACAAGTGCATCCCCAATAGAGGCATCACCATGAGGATGGTATTTCATGGTATGTCCGATGATGTTGGCGACCTTGTTATACCGTCCGTCATCCAGCTCTTTCATAGCATGAAGCAAGCGACGCTGGACAGGTTTCAGTCCGTCAAGAATTTCCGGAACAGCCCGTTCCAGGATAACATAGGAGGCATAATCCAGGAACCAGTTCTGGTACATAACATCCAAATGGATTGCCTCTTCAAGCTTTCCTGATTCAAGTTCCGGGTGTTCGCCGTTAAGATTTTGTTCGTCGTTCAAAAGATTTCGGCTTAGAGCCGCAATAAATTGCGGCTGTACATTCGTAGATCGCGGATCATGGATCGCACATCGCACTACAAAATTACGATTTCCAAAGAAAGCAGGCAGGGTTGTTGATAAAAAGTTGTTTATCACGGATCACGGATCGCGGATCGCGGATCAAAGCATAATTTTCCCTATTTTTGCATCCGCAATCAGGGTCCAGTAGCTCAGGGGATAGAGCAACAGCCTTCTAAGCTGTGGGTCGTAGGTTCGATTCCTACCTGGATCACATGAGAAGACTGAACAAGATTCAAAAAAGGATTCTGGTAATCGGGATTCTTCTGCTTATTGCAGTGACTGTATACCTGCCATGGAAAGCAGTAGTAAACCCTCCAGATTATACTATCTCTGAATTTATCGGATACGGGTTCCTTACCCATCCGCCCAACAGTCCAATGGGATATGACTCTTTCGTGGTGATAGACTATCTGAGACTCCTCTTCCAATGGACAGGATTGGTAATCCTGATCTGGCTTGGCATCTGGCTTGCCAGAAAAAAATAGTCCTTTCCCTTGTCAAAATGTTTTCTTTATAACGATAGCAGACTATCTTTGTAAGGATACGATTTCATTCAAACCAGTGATGAAAAAGGGATTGGCGATTGCAATGTTTCTTATTTCGGCAGTAACATACAGCCAGCAGGATCCGCTATATACACAATACATGTATAATAAACTGGCGATCAATCCCGCTTATGCCGGCAGTCACGAAGTACTTTCAGTAGAGGCCCTGACAAGGATTCAATGGGTTGGGATTACAGGAGCCCCCCGTACAACGTCGTTAACTGCCAGTACCCCTTTACGTAATCCACGTATCGCGCTCGGACTCTATACTTACGTTGATAAACTTGGCCCTACAACTGATTATGGAGTGATGGGGAATTTTACATACAGGATTATTTTTGATAACAGTAAACTGTGTTTTGGAGTTAATGCAGGGTTCAAATATTACAACATCGACTTTGCCTCTCTTAAGGCGAAAGATCCCGGAGATATTGAACTTATCAACCAGGTGACAAACAAAGCAGTGCCTGATGTAGACTTCGGGATCTATTATTATACCCCCCGGTACTATGTAGGTTTATCATCCAAGCATCTGATACAGAATCAGATGTCGGTTTCAAGTACTCCTTTACCGGATACCGATGTAAGTTTCTCCAGATTGAAGCGACACTTTTACGGAATAGCCGGTGCTGCTATCCCGTTATCAGATAATCTGGTATTGATGCCTTCCCTGTTAATGAAACTGGTTGAAGGAGCCCCTTTTCAAACCGATATCAATGCAAGTATCCTCATTCGTGAAATATTTACTATAGGGGCTTCCTACCGAACGAATGCAGCCATTGCCTTTCTGGTTGAAGTCAATATTACGAAGAACCTTTCCATTGGATATTCTTACGATATATGGTTCAATGCCCTCCAGGGGTATAACAAGGGTTCTCATGAAATCAGGATTGGTTATGATGTAAATCTTTTTGATAATTCACGGATGCTTACTCCCAGGTATTTTTAATTATACTATCTCCGGAAAATGAACCAGCGTTCCCTCTTCATCACAATTCTATTTATTGCAGGAATTTGCCTGGTCACTTTTGGTCAGATCAAAAAGGCAAAAAAACAGATGGCTCTGTATAATTATTCAGAAGCTATGTCGATTCTGAACAGGTCACTGAAAAAAGGCAACACGGATAAACAGGCAGTCATTCTCCTGATTGCAGAGTGTTACCGGAAGCAAAATGATGTCGAAAATGCCAGAAAATTTTATGAAAAGGCCATAGGATATGGGGCCACAGAGCCTACTACCCTGTTTAATTACGCACAGGCATTGCGGTCATGCGGAGAGTATAAGCAGGCCAGGAAATACTTTTTAGCGTATTGTGAACTTGTCCCTGGCGATTGCCGTGCGAAGAGCCTGGCAGATTACTGTGACACTGCCCTTGTATGGCGCGATATCCCACCTGTTTTTGAAATAAAAAATGCCACCTCCCTGAATTCAAAAGAGGCCGAGTTTGGTCCGGTAATTTTTGAGAACCAGGTTTGTTTCACTTCGGATCGCACGCTCTCAGGAAAAAGCACAGAGAGTTATGGTTGGACCGGTAATGCTTACCTCCGTTTATATTTTTCTGTTCCATTGTCTGCGGATGACCTCTATCAGGGCTTTAAAGATATAAAGATGGCCCCCGATTTATTTAATAAGGCATTTCATGACGGTCCGGCATCCTTTACATCCGATTTCTCTGAAGTGCTTTTCAACCGTACGCTAACTTATAAGGATAAAGGAAAAAAGGATGAACATAAGATCAGAACCCATTTGCTGAAAATTTATCATTCTGAACGAAACGATTCGAAATGGATGAAAGCTGTTCCGTTTTTCCTGAACAGTGACGATTACTCCGTTGGTCATCCGGCTTTTTCCCCGGATGGGAATGTGCTCTATTTTGTTTCTGACATGGAGGGTGGATATGGCGGGACAGATCTATATATGTGTCATCGTGAAGATTCGAAATGGAGCCAGCCGATAAACCTTGGACCAGTCATCAATACGTTCGGCAATGAGATGTTTCCTTTCATGGCTAATGATGAGACCCTTTACTTTGCATCTGATGGACATCCGGGATTTGGGGGCCTCGATATATTTCTCACCCAACTTGCAGATAGCACCTGGTTGTTTCCGCAACAAATGGGAATGCCCATTAACACTTCATTTGATGATTTTTCATTTTTCATCTCGGAAGATAGAGGGCAAGGAATCTTTAGTTCCAACCGACCAGGTGGATTAGGGAGTGATGACCTCTACTTGTTCCGTCGCTTACCGAAATCCATACAGTCACCAGTTTCAATAACTACTCCCTTTCTTTCAGGGTATGTAAAAGACAAGAGAAACCTCAATCCCATTGATAAAGCAACGGTTTTCATTTTTGAAAAGGGAAAAGCTCAGGTTCTTGTCCTTAAAACTGACTCCAATGGGTATTACAGAACCGAAATAACGCCAGGTGAATTATATACTGTCAAAGCAATGCATACCGCCTATATCGCCGATTGTTTTCAAGTTAAAGCCGACAATTTGAGTGAGGAGGTGGAGCAAAATGCACCGCGTGACCTCCTTCTTGATGTTCTGGACAGCGACCGTGTCTTTGTGCTTGAGAATATCTATTACGACCTCGATAACTGGAACATCCGCGATGATGCGAAACCCGCACTGGATAAACTGGTCGTAGCTATGAAAGAAAATCCGGTTAATATTGAACTCGGATCACATACCGACAGCAGAGCTTCGGATGTTTATAACCTTCAATTATCCCAAAAAAGGGCTGAGTCGGCCGTAAAATATATTATATCACAGGGAATTAACCCGGATCGGATAACTGCCAAAGGATATGGGGAAACACAACTTGTAAATGGATGCAAGGATGGAGTATCCTGTAGCGAAGAGGATCACCAACAGAACCGGAGAACCGAATTCAAAGTGATCTCATGGGATAATGACAAGCACGAAGAAACCTTCAATCCAGCCAATTACTTTCACGGAGAGATGATTGATGCACTGCTGTTACGCGAAGATTTTTTTATCTTTTGCAAGTAAACTGACAACACAGCTGATTTTTTCCCTGTTATTATGTAAGTTTGTTTAACAAAACCCAGAACATGAAAAAATATTTTATACTTATTATGTTTCTCGTAATCTCCAGCCTGGTTTTAGGGCAGGATATCAAAGAAGTTGCTGCGGCCGTCGACAAATCTAAAACAGGTGCCTCTTCCGACAGTATTAAGCACTGGAATGTCAGTGGAATGGGTTCTTTGAGTTTTGCGCAGGCAGGTTACTCTAACTGGGCCGCGGGGGGGACAAACTCCCTGGGGCTTATTGGAATGATCAACCTGAACATCAACTATTCAAAAGGGAAGCATGCCTGGGCCAACATCGTAGACCTGGCTTACGGATTCCAGTTTCTCGGTCTTGGCTCCAGCTCGCAGCAATACAATAAAACAGACGACAAAATTGAGCTGACTTCCACGTATGGATATGAGATCCATCGAAACAAAAAATGGTATGCATCCGTGCTGGCAAACTTCAAGTCCCAATTCTCAAAAGGGTACAAATATCCTGACGACAGCACGGTGATCTCCACCATCATGGCTCCGGGATACCTGGTAGCCGGTATAGGCGTGACCTATGTTCCTGCCAAATGGTTCAGGCTTTACCTCTCACCAACCTCTGGCAGATTTACCTTCGTTCTTGACCAGGCATTGTCCGATTCCGGCGCTTTTGGAGTGACACGCGGCAAGAATATCCGTGGTGAGTTTGGAGTCTATATTCGCGCCGATCTAAATAAGGATCTGGCCAAGAACATCAACCTCACCTCATCACTGGAACTCTTTACCGATTATCTGAATAACTTCGGGAACATCGATGTTAACTGGAATGTGCTTTTAACATTGAAGGTGAACAAATGGCTTGCGGCAACCATCAATGCCAATTTGATATACGATGACGATGTTAATATCAAAAATTCACCAACAGATCCGGGCGGACCGAGGACACAGTTTAAAGAGGTGATTGGGGTCGGAATTTCGTATAAGCTAAACTGATGCGGAACAGGATAAAAGTTGTAAATTGCCAACTAAAACCTATAACCTGAATCCAATATGGCAACTAAATCACTTTACGACCAGGGTCTTCCTCATGACGAGATAAAGTACCTGGAACACTTTCAACGGGGTAATGATTTCTGTAAGATTGAACTCTACCGGTCGGCCCGCGAAGAGTTCAAAGCAGCATTACACTACAAACCCGGCGATGAAGCTTCGAAAAAGCTGGAGACAGATTGCGAACTCCAGATTAAATCCGACGCAAAAAAGGTGTATGTTATTGTTCCTGTTGTTTTGGCCATTATTGCGGCTGTGATTATCTTCGTGTAGCTCTTTTCCCCAGCGCTCATGAAGGAACAAAAACTACGCATCGTCAAAGAGGATCCCTGGCTCGAACAGGCTGAAGCAGAGATCAGCAACAGGTACCATCGATACTGTGACCAGCTCAATTCTATAGAATCTGAAGAGGGCTCTCTCACACGTTTTGCTGATGGCTATTTATACTTCGGTATCACTTACAACCGGAAACACAAAGGATGGTATTACAGGGAGTGGGCGCCTCACGCAGAAGACCTCTACCTGTTTGGAGACTTCAACGACTGGCAGCGTTACTCCCACCGGATGAGCCGAATTGAATACGGTGTTTGGGAGATATTTCTACCGGAAGAGGAGTATAGGGAGCGGTTTACACATCAAAGTAAAATCAAAGTACTGGTTCATTCCGAAACGGGATGGCAGGAGAGGATTCCAGCGTATATCAGAAGGGTTGTACAGGATCCAATCAGTCTTGATTACACAGGTCAGGTGTGGCTTCCACCTAAACCATTCAACTGGGAAAAAGATAATTTTTCCATTGGACGGCTGAAAGAGTTGGTGATCTATGAAACACATCCCGGAATGTCGCAGGAACGGGAAGGTGTTGGCACATTTGTCGAGTTCGCCGATTACCTTATTCCCTACATAAAGAATGCGGGCTATAATGTAATTCAACTGATGGCGGTTGCCGAACATCCCTATTATGGCTCCTTCGGATATCATGTCACCAATTTTTTCGCAGTATCCAGCCGGTTTGGCACACCTGAAGATCTGAAATACCTCATCAAAAAGGCTCACGAACAGGATATAGCAGTGATCATGGACGTGGTTCACTCCCATGCTGCCAAGAATACCCTGGAGGGGCTGAATGGATTTGATGGTTCCGGTCATCAGTATTTTCACGCAGATGAACGCGGGAACCATCCTCACTGGGACTCTAAGATTTTTGATTACGGCAAACGTGAAGTCCTTCGTTTTCTCCTTTCAAATCTAAAATTCTGGTTGAAGGAGTTTCATTTTGACGGTTTCCGCTTCGATGGTGTAACCAGCATGATCTATTTTGATCATGGCTTCCGGGAAATATGGGACCTGAAAGGATTTTTCAAAGAGGGAGTAGAGTGGGATGCCCTCACCTACCTCCAACTAGCCAACACATTGGTACACAGGATCAAGCCAAAATCGGTTACAATAACAGAGGAGGTCAGCGGTATGCCAGGCATGTGCTGGCCTATAAAGGATGGGGGCATTGGCTTTGATTACCGTTTGGGTATGGCAATTCCCGACTATTGGATCCGGCTTCTCAAAGAGAAACAGGATGAAGATTGGAATATTCATGATCTCTGGCACACATTGAATGATCACCTGCCCTCTGTTAAAACAGTAGCCTATTGCGAGTCCCACGACCAGGCATTGGTTGGAGACCAGACCCTCGCATTCAGGTTGATGCAATCAGAGATCTATTTCAATATGTCAAAACACGATCAGAGCGTAGTCATTGACCGGGGGCTGGCACTTCACAAGATGATCCGGTTGATCACGATCTCACTTGGTGGACAAGCTTACCTGAACTTTATGGGAAATGAGTTCGGCCATCCCGAATGGATCGATTTCCCCCGGGAGGGCAATAACTGGAGTTTCTATCATGCCCGCCGGCAATGGTCTCTGGTGGAAAATCCGGATCTGAAATACCACTTTCTTGCTGAATTTGACCGAAAGATGCTAAGTATTGTCAAAGCACATCATATTCTTTCTCAAAATTACGGACAGCAAATCAACATGGATGAAGAGAATAAAACCATTGTGTTTGAGAAAGAGGGACTGATCTTTGTCTTTAACTTCCACCCCGACCGCTCAATCCCCGGCTACTCTTTTCAGTTGCCGGAACCAGGAGATTATATCCCTGTGTTAAATACCGATAGTCCTGAATTCGGTGGCCAGGGAAGGATCGACGAATTACAAAAACACATCACCACATTCGATATAAAAACCAGGACCCACTGGCTTACAATCTACAACACCAACCGCACCGCACAGATCTTCAAACGGGTTTAACCCCGGTTCTGCAAAAATCTGAGAGAAAACGATTACTTTTGCATTATCTATAATCCCACGAATATGAACAATTCTGCAACCAGGTTTGTGCTAATACTGCTTCTGCTTACTCCCTTAAGTGTTTTGCAAGCTTCAGGCGAAATCGCCGACACGTCATACAACTTCCTGTTCAAGCTGAACATGACCAAAGCCGTCCAGGATAGCCTTTTTAATCCCAACTCCGACACCGTCTATGTCCATTTCGAAGAGAACATTCCTGACCTTCAACTATTTGAAGGCTCAGACCGGGTTTTCAGCGGTCTGATTCAGCAGGGGCTTGATTCGGGTGCTACATATCACTTCAGATACCGCATCATCAGTGGCAATGATACAATTGATGAGTCAATCAGCAGAGAGGTTACAGCAATGCCGGGAGTAACAGAGATTTTCGCCTGGTGGAATGATGAATACCTGAATACTACAACCTTTCGCGTAAATTTCTCGGGAACTCCGGATTCAGTTTTCCACATCGGTGTGGATACAATACAGATCATGGGTGATATGACAGAGTGGGAACCAATCCAGCTCCAGCGTGCAGGATCCACCTCTGACTACGATATCTCATTCCACCTTGATCCCTCCCTTCTTTATGAATATATCTTCAGGATCATCCGGGATAGTATAATAACCTATGAGGACTTTGGAGGCCTGAGCCGGATGTTTTTACCACCTGACACTACGATCACTGTTATTCAGTATTTTAACAATCAGGATACAACGAAAATATTGTTGACTCTTGAATGCAACATGAACATCCAGACTGAATTTGGGAACTTTAATCCACTAACCGACTTTCTCGATGTGGCAGGAAATTTCAACGACTGGGGAGCGTGGGATCTTCTATACGACCCTTATCAAACCGGTCGGTATACGATCTCAAAGTTGTTTGACAATACACTGATTGGAGGAGCTCCCGTCGAATTCAAATTCCGGATTAACGGATCCTGGGCTACCGCTGAGCTTGACAGCCTGGATCCCCGTTCATATGTACTTCAACCGATTGACACAAACGGAAACCCCAATACGTACATTTGCTGGTATAACAATATAGGCCCTGTTGTTCCCTCACCACCCTGGGTAACGGATTTGTACATCCAGGGGTTAATAGAGGTGAAGCAGATTCTCACCGGATCATACCTCTATCATAATCTGAGCGGAATTCCTGAGGGAAACTCTCTTTACAAGTGGTACCGGGCCGATTCTGTAGGAGGGACACTGGAACCGATCGATAGCGCATGGACCGTCAATTACACGACCGACACCATTGCTGATATGGGGAAATACCTTGTGTTTGAGGTTACTCCTGTTGCATCTTCCGGCGAAGATACACTGGGTTTGCCTGTACAGGTTTATACCACAGGCCGTATCGGTGGCGTCGGCATTCAGGAATTTGCGCAGAACCCTATCCGTATCTATCCCAATCCAGCAGAGTATGCAATTATATGCGAAGGTTTATATCCTATCAATCAGGTTGAGATATTCTCCCTTGTAGGCCAGGTTGTATTCAGAGCAACTCATTTTGATGAGAAAAGTGTCAGGCTTGATATTTCCACGCTTCCTCCGGGTTTGTATCTGTTGAAAGCCTATAGCGCGGATCACCTGCCTGCGCTTCAGAGGTTTATTAAACAGTGATGAGGTGACAAGGTAACAAGGTGAAAAGGTGACAAGGTACAAATTCACGTTATTCACGTTATTCACGATTACTACTGACGCATGACCAAAAAACCAGCGTTATCGTTCTGGCAAATCTGGAACATGAGTTTCGGTTTCCTTGGGATCCAGTTTGGTTGGGGGCTTCAGATGGCAAATATGAGCGCCATCTACGAATACCTGGGAGCTGAACCTGATCAAATTCCATTACTCTGGCTGGCTGCGCCTTTAACCGGGTTGATCGTGCAGCCTATAATCGGAAACATGAGTGACCGCACCTGGAACCGCATGGGTCGCCGTCGCCCCTATTTTCTTGTCGGGGCTCTTCTCTCTTCTGCAGCGCTCATTTTCATGCCCAACTCTTCGGCGTTATGGATGGCCGCCGGATTACTCTGGGTACTGGATGCCTCAATCAACATTTCGATGGAACCATTTCGCGCTTTTGTAGCCGATA
Organism: uncultured Bacteroidota bacterium; assembly: GCA_937900965.1. Lineage (GTDB taxonomy): Bacteria > Bacteroidota > Bacteroidia > Bacteroidales > FEN-979 > QYOJ01. Next base: position 51,931 of record CALCGJ010000031.1, read on the forward strand.
TGTTACCTGAAAAACAACGGGCAAGGGGATTTGCTATGCAGAGTATCTTTATTGGGTTGGGAGCTATAATTGCATCAGCTCTTCCCTGGATACTTACGAACCTGTTCGACGTGCAAGGCGGGAGTAGTGAAGGTTCAGTCATACCCCTATCCGTAAAACTTTCTTTTTACGTAGGAGCTGCTGCTTTCTTCGGAGCAGTCCTCTGGACTATCATCCGTACCAAAGAGTACCCCCCTGAGGATATGGAAGCATTCAGAGCAAAAAATACGGAAAGGCGCAGCATCGGCCAGTTTTTTACCGAGATATTTCAGGATATTCTTCACATGCCTGCGGCAATGAAAAGACTGGCCTGGGTTCAGATATTTTCCTGGCTCGGACTTTTTTGTATGTGGCTCTATTTTCCTGTTGCTGTTGCACGGAATGTGTTTGGTGCTCCCTCAGAGACTTCTGAGATCTACCAGCAAGGAATCGAATGGGCCGGTCTCTGTTTTGCCATGTATTCTCTCGTTTGCTTTGGATTCGCTTTCCTGCTACCCCTAATCGCAACGCGGATCGGGATGGCGTGGACCCATATCATCAGTCTGGCCTGTGGCGCTGCAGGGCTTATATCGGTTGCTGTCATCCACGACCCCTGGCTTCTTATGCTCTCCATGACTGGAGTTGGCATTGCCTGGGCAAGTATCCTCTCCATGCCATATGCCATCCTTTCAGGATCTTTACCTCCGGAAAAAACAGGTGTTTACATGGGGATATTCAACTTTTTCATTGTTCTTCCGGAGATCTTTGCCTCACTGGTATTCGGATGGGTGATGCTGAACATCCTTGACAATAACCGTATGGCCGCCGTGATTGCCGGAGGAGTCTGCATGCTGATCGCCGCAGGGTTTATGTTGCGGGTCAGGGACGAAGGAAATAGCGCATAGCGCAGAGCACAGAGCACAGATTAGTTTTGTTTAATCCTGAGCCCTGTGCCCTGAGCCCTGCGCAACAATTCTTTAACGGCTCAAATTATAATCTAAATACACAATATGATAGAAGAACGTGCCAGCGGGATTCTCCTGCACCCCACTTCACTTCCGGGAAAATACGGGATCGGGACACTGGGAAAAGCTGCAACCGACTTTATTGACTTCCTTGTACGATCGAAACAGAAATACTGGCAGATCCTTCCACTGGGTCCAACCGGATATGCCGATTCGCCATACCAGTGTTATTCAGCCCATGCAGGTAACCCGAATCTGATTGATCTGGAGATTCTGGTCAAGGAACGTTTGCTTAGCTTCGAAGATCTGAATGAATTTCCCGTTTCTGATAATGGCCCAGTCGACTTCGACATGGTTCAGAAAGCAAGAAAACCATTCCTCTATAAAGCTTATAAAAACTTCAGTGAAAGGAATGATCCAACTGCAAAACTGAAATTCCGGAACTTCCTGAAAGAGAATTACTCCTGGCTGAATGATTATGCCCTGTTTGTAGCCATTAAAAACAACCTTGAGTTCAAACCATGGTATGACTGGGAAGAAGATATCAAAAAGCGGCAACCCGAAGCATTGAAACACTATGAGGATCTGGTCCGGGATGAGATCGATTACAATAAATTCACCCAGTATATCTTTTTCCGGCAATGGACTTCTGTTAAAGAGTATGCCCATCAGAGATCGGTCCGGATCATCGGCGATATTCCACTCTATATCTCCCCCGACAGCGCCGATGCATGGACCAATCCCGGAATCTTCGAATATGATGAAGAACTCAACCCCATCCATGTCGGGGGTGTCCCTCCCGACTATTTCAGTGAAACGGGTCAACTCTGGGGGAATCCTCTTTTCCGTTGGGAAGAAAAAACAGAAGAGGTCTTCCGTTGGTGGGCCGACCGGATACAGAGTAATTTGAACATGTTTGACATCATCCGGATTGATCATTTTCGCGGATTTGCAGCTTATTGGGCTGTACCCTATGGCGAGACCACCGCAATCAACGGCAATTGGGTTGATGGGCCGGGGAAGGAGTTCTTCACAGCCATGGTTGAACGGCTTGGTAATCTGCCGGTCATAGCAGAAGATCTGGGTGTGATCACCCCTGATGTTGAAGAACTTCGCGATGAATTTGGTTTCCCCGGAATGAAAGTCCTCGAGTTTGCTTTTGATTCAGCCGAGACAAATGATTACCTGCCATTCAACTATACAAAAAACTGTATTGTATATACGGGGACGCATGATAATGACACCGTAAAGGGGTGGTTTGCCGCTGCCAGTGATTCTGACCGGGCCTGCACACTCAATTATCTCAATACAACAGGAGAAGATATCCACTGGGATATGATCAGACTCGCTTTGTCTTCTGTTGCGAATACAGCTATTATTCCCCTGCAGGATCTGCTGGGGCTGGATTCATCGGGGCGGATGAATGTACCTGGAACGACAAACAACAACTGGCGATGGAGAGCCCTTACAGAGGACTTTACAGATGAACTGGCGGCAAAACTGGCAAAGCTGACAGTGCTATTTGGAAGATATAACGAGGGAAAGTGATCTGTTTTTATTAGAACATTGATGACACAGATAACACATGATCTTCACTGATTTATTATCTGTGATTATCAGTAGAAATCAGTATAATCTGTGTGCCATATTTTCTTTAATTTAACAGCCTCAAAAGAATATCAACCAGAAAGATCAGAAAACATGCTACGGAGTGTAATAGTGATCATCGCAGGATTTCTGAGCCTGACCCTTGTCGCACAGAAAAACCAGGAATTACGTGTAGAGCCTACATTCTGGTGGACTGGATTTCAACATCCGGAACTTCAGCTTCTTGTCCATGCAAATAACATCTCTGCAACTACTGTCGCTTTCTCCTATCCGGGAGTCGAAGTGGCCAGTATTGAGACGGTAAAGAATCCGAACTACCTCTTTATCAACCTCCTTATCTCTGACGAAGCCAAACCCGGGAAATTTCAGGTTCGGTTCATGAAAGAGAAAGCCGTGGTTGAGGAATATTCCTATGAATTGAGGCAACGGGATCTCAGCAGAAAGTATCACCGGGGTTTCGATGCTTCCGATGTGATCTATCTCCTGATGCCCGACCGGTTTGCCAATGGTGATACAACCAACGACAATGCCCCAGGTATGAGAGAAGATGCTGACCGGGCAAACCCAAACGGCCGTCATGGCGGAGATATCAAGGGAATTACCGATCACCTTGATTACCTGGAAGAACTTGGGGTTACGACTCTCTGGATAAATCCCCTGCTTGAGAACAACCAGGAAATATATTCCTACCACGGATATTCCACTACCGACTATTACAAAATAGATCCGCGATTTGGCACAAATGAAGATTATGTTGCCCTCTCTAATGCGATCCATGCCCGCGGAATGAAACTGGTTATGGATATGATCTTCAACCATTGCGGCAGCTTCCACTGGTGGATGAAAGACCTCCCTTCGGATGACTGGATCAACGAATGGCCGGAATTTACCCGTACTTCATACCGGGCAGGTACGGTTTCTGATCCTTATGCCTCTCCTGCCGACAGTGAGAAATTTGTCAGGGGCTGGTTTGACCAAACTATGCCCGATCTCAACCAGCACAACTCCTACCTGAAGAATTACCTGATCCAGAACAGCATCTGGTGGACCGAATTCGCTCATCTTGACGGCATCAGACAGGACACCCATCCTTATCCCTTCAAGGATATGATGGCGGAATGGGGGAAACGAATGAAGGATGAATATCCCCATTTTAACATCATTGGCGAATGCTGGATGGCATATCCCTCCACCGTAGCTTACTGGCAACAGGATGCCCCCAATAAAGACGGATACAATTCATACCTCCCCAGCGTGTTTGATTTTCCCATGTACGACGCACTACGTGAGGCCTTCACCCAACCCGAAGGCTGGAATACAGGGATCCTTCACCTGTACGAGGTGCTGTCGCAGGATGGGGCCTATCCGGATCCAATGAATGTGGTCACCTTTGCCGACAATCACGATGTGAACAGGTATCTGAAAACGCAGCAGAATGATGTTCGTAACCTGAAAATGGCCATGGCTTTTATCCTGACCACGCGAGGTATTCCCCAGATCTTTTACGGCACCGAGATGCTGATGACCACCGGAGAAGATGAGGGGCATGGCGCCCTCAGGCATGATGTCCACGGAGGCTGGCCCGGTGACGTTCGGGATGCATTTACCGAAAAAGGAAGAACTCCGGAGGAGCAGGATATGTTTTCCTACCTGCAAACCATTCTGCGATGGCGAAAAAATAATCCGGTAATTCATTCCGGGCAACTGAGTCATTACATTCCACAGGATGGCGTTTACGTCTATTTTAGGTATAATGAAACAGATACGGTGATGGTGGTGATAAATAAGAATGACGAAATAAAAGCCCTCGATACAAGTCGATTCTCAGACTTTCTGAGTAGCCATTCCATAGGAAATGAGATCATTACCGGGCAACAAATAAACCAACTGAATCCCATTACTCTTGCTCCGAAATCAGTGAAGATTATTGAAATAAATCACCAATCAATAGAATGACCCCTCCTAACCTCCCATTAAAGGGGAGGATTAAGTCCCCTTCAGGGGATTTAGGGGTTAAAACGTAATTTGAAATCATGTTAGCGATCCAGAAAAAACTCAGCAATATATTTTACGTGATCCTTGGCCTCCCATCCACCGCCATGGGATTTGCCCTGTCGATCCAGATAGCTGTATTAAGCTGGATTCTTTATACAAAGTACGGACTGGATATCCATGAGATCGGGATCGTGTGGGCGGCAGGACCTATTGCCGGGATTATCGGACAACCGATCATCGGATTGATCAGCGACAAGATCTGGTTCTGGGGTGGGCGGCGACGACCTTTCATAATCATCGGTGGAGTCCTTGCTGCCCTTATGATTCTTGCCCTCCCTAACCTGGATAAGATCAACGATTTTTTCGGGATCGGAAGTCTGATGGCAGTTGCTATCACCGTGGCGCTAACCCTCGATCTCTCCATCAATATAAGTTTCAATCCCACCCGGTCAATCATTGCCGACGTAACCCCTGACGGGCAACCCAGAACCAAAGGATTCACCTGGATGCAATCTACTTCCAACCTCTTCGGTAGTCTTGCTTATCTCACCGGTGCCCTTCTGGGCAACTATACCCTGATCTATGCGGGTGTTGCTGTTGTCTTTCTCTTTTCCATAGGCCCTCTCTTTTTCATCAGAGAACCCCGTGCACTTACCGAAACCAATAAACAAGTTGCCACGCGAACCCAATGGGGGGAACTTTTCAAACTCTATTTCGCTCATAGCTTCTCCTGGCTTGGGATTCAAACTATGTTTATCTACATTATAGCTTTCATTGAACAGAAGATCCATCCTGAAACCGCAATTCAGACAGGCCAGATCATCGGATGGTCCTTCTTTATCCTGAATGCGGTTGGATTCATATGGCCCGCATTCCTGCTGGAGCCTCTGAGTAAAAAGATCGGCAGGGTTCCTACGCAGGCAATCTGTGTTGCCTCCATGTCGCTGGGCTATTTTGGCATTGTCCTCTGGGCTCATAACGCCATCTTACTATACATCCTGATGGGGGTACTCACCTTTGGATGGGCAGCCGTGGTCAGTCTGCCATTTGCCATCATGTCGGAAATGGTGAACAAAGCCAGGATGGGATTTTTCATGGGGATATTCAACCTCTCGGTAGTACTACCACAGCTTGTCGCCAGCTTTGTGATCGGAAGCATTGTTATGCGATCAGCCAATAAAAACATCATCTTCATTATCAGCGGAGTATCACTGGCCGTTTCGGCCCTTCTCTGGCTCACAGTCAGGGAGAAGAAAAAGACAGGTTCTTAGATAAACCCAAAAAGCATGTGAAATGAAGAAGGAAAAAATCATAGTAAAAGGAACTGAGATTTCAGTTTTACAGTTTAATAGAGAAGACTTCATTTCTCTCACTGATATTGCAAGATACAAAGATGCTAACCGTACAGATTATATTATACAAAACTGGTTAAGAAACAGGAATACTATTGAGTTACTTGGCTTTTGGGAACAAATCTATAATCCTGATTTTAAACCCATCGAATTCGATGGGTTTAGAAAAAAAGATAAAGTCATTGCTTCAAAATGTAACATTGAAAAAACTAAAGTAGATTATGATAGATAGAGTTTTTAATAAAGGCAGAGTTATGCTGATGCAAACCATTTGCCTGATCTCTTTAACCGGGCTCCACATAACGGGTTCACAGGCTCAGAGCTTTCAGCAGTTCATCGATTACCTCAATGCCCTGCCAGAGGAACAGCGGCAGGCAAAAGTGGACAGCTTCATGAGTGCCGGGCATTCATTCCCCTACACCGAAATGGATTCCCTCGTTGCCTTTGTATACCAGGGAACTGCAGTGAAAATTGCTGTAGCCGGCGACGCCACCGGCTGGTCTCCTGACCTGGACCTGGAAAAGGTTGCAGGGACCGACTTCTGGTATTACCAGGCAGTATATGAACCTGATGCCCGACTCGATTATAAATTCGTGAAGAACGGGGTTACCTGGCTCCTCGACCCGCTCAATCCCTATACCTGCACAGGTGGGTATGGTCCCAATTCAGAACTCAGGATGCCCGCATGCACGATTCCTCCCGAAATCGCCTACTATCCTGCCATTCCTCACGGTACACTTCACGACACCCTTCTTTACAGCACAAACCTGGGAAACAGCCGGAGTATAAAGATCTACCTGCCACCCGGATATGATACTACCACCAGGAGTTACCCGGTTATCCTCTTTCATGACGGGCTGGAATACATCACCCTGGGAGAAGCGCCAAACATCCTCGACTACCTGATTGCACACCTGGAGATCGTTCCGGTGATCGCGATCTTTGTTCCCCCTGTCAACCGGAACCAGGAGTATGCCGGATCCCTGAAGGAACCATTCAGGAAATTTATCATCGAAGAGCTGATGCCGGTATTTGATGAACAATACCGGATCGAAACCGATCCACAGAAGAGAGCCATGTTAGGTGCCTCCAATGGCGGGAACATCTCCCTCTATATCGGCATGAAAAACCCTGAATCATTTGGAAAGATAGCAGCACAATCCAGCAACATCCAGACAGAAATTTCCAATACTTTCCAGGGAAGTGACAAACTTGACCTGGAGCTGTACCTGGATATCGGGAAGTACGACATCCCGATGTTGATTCCGTTGGTGGCAAACCTGGTTTCCATTCTCGAAGCCAAACAATATGATTTTCAGCATTTCATTTTCAATGAAGGCCACAGCTATTGTAACTGGCGGGACCATTTACGGCTGCCTCTTGTTCAGTTCTTTCCATTCAACACAGGTATTCAGGAAAACCGGGGTCAGCTCAACTTTAAACTCGATCAGAATTATCCCAATCCTTTCAGGGAGCAGACCACTATTCCATTCTCCCTGACACCGGGAGCAGAAGCTTCATTGATTTTACAAACCATGAGCGGACAACATCTCGAAACACTTGTATCCGGGCGATTTGATCAACCCATAAATAACTTCGTGTTCCATAATAAGAATTATCCTGCCGGATCCTACAGTTATACCCTGATCGTGCAGGGCGCCTCAAAATCAAAAACCTTAACCATAATCAGATAACATCAGGCATCATGAAGAAAATGGTTCGTTTTAGTACTATACTTTTCTCCATCCTGGTTCTGACAACCTGTAATCCCAGGCAACTTATCCAGGTATCTGACAACCCACTGATGAAAAAGATCGCCCCACCTGTTGTACTCGGGGAGGATTCTACGATTATCATACTGGCTGACTATTTCACGCAACCCGGCCTGATTGATTCTGTTACCACCGGATCTTTTCTGACCGTTAATTTTTCCGGCGACCATTCCCAATTGATCCTGAAACCTTCCGGGAGCATGATCCCTCAGCTGTCGGTCCTGACCTGCTGGGGAGAGGGAGTTCCCTATGCGTTGCTCATCAAGCGTTCCTCTGTAATTCCCGTGACCTTCATATTCGACCCACATGGAAAGCGTTACAATAAGGTACGGATCGCAGGCCAGATCAATGACTGGAATCCGGATAGGAATCCCATGCAATTCAACGGAAATACCTGGGAAACAAAAGTCTTGCTAACTCCGGGCAACTATCAGTATAAATTGGTGGTTGATGACGACTGGATCTTAGACCCGGGGAATCCCGATACAATCAGTAACGGCATCGGTGGATATAACTCCCTGCTCAGGGCCGGGAACCTGATGTCGGAAGAGAGACCTTTTCTCTATACCCTCGATGCTACGGAGAACACAATCCTTGTTGGCGGCATGGAACTGGTTGATGAGGTTATTGTATTCTGGCAAAACTATCAGGTACCTGAACATCTACTTTACAGGGATAGCAGCACGCTGATCATCAGCCTGCCCCATGCGGCATCAGGGGAGGAACAGAGCTTCATAAGGGTTTGGGGCAGCAACGAAACAGGTGTTGGCAACGACCTTCTCATCCCGTTGAGAAAGAGGCATGTAATCACACGCCCTGATGAACTGTCGCGTTCTGATAAAGAGACCATGATCCTCTACTTCATGATGCTGGACCGGTTCAGGAATGGAAATCCACACAATGATCAGCCTGTTGATGATCCGGAAGTCGATCCAAGGGTAAACTACCTGGGAGGTGATCTTCAGGGAATTATTGACAAGCTGGATGATGGCTACTTTACAAACCTTGGCATCAATACACTCTGGCTATCGCCTGTGACCCAGAATCCCCTTTCGGCTTTCAGGGAGTACCCCGAACCACACCGCAAGTTCTCCGGCTATCATGGTTACTGGCCACTCACGCTGACAACTGTAGATACCCGTTTCGGGACAGCAGAGGAGCTGAAGCAGCTGGTGAAAGAGGCTCACTCCAGGGATGTAGGCGTTATCCTTGATTTTGTAGCTCATCATGTTCATGAAAATTATCCCCTCCTGAAGGAACACCCTGATTGGATTACGCAACTGGATCTACCTGACGGGCGGAAGAATATCCGTTTGTGGGATGAATACCGCCTGAGCACCTGGTTCGACATTTTCCTCCCTACACTCGACCTTTCGAAACCCGAAGTATATGAACTGGTATCCGATTCGGCTCTCTTTTGGATTGAGGAGTACCAGCTGGATGGATTCCGGCATGATGCCGCAAAACATGTCCCGCAGATTTTCTGGCGCACGCTCACACGAAAACTGGACTCAATCCTGGAACCCGGGGGACGATCCATTTACCAGATCGGGGAGACTTTTGGCAGCCGTGAGCTGATTGGCAGTTACATCAATCCGGGAATGCTCGATGCCCAATTTGATTTTAACCTTTACTGGGAAGCAAAACTTGCATTTGCTTCCCCTGGTAGCTCGTTTCAGGATCTGAACATTGCTTTGCTGCAATCTCTCTCCTTTTTCGGATACCACAATCTTATGGGTAACATCACCGGGAACCAGGATATGGCAAGGTTCATCTCATACGCAGGAGGTGCGCTGAAACCAAATGAAGACGATCGTGAAGCTGGCTGGCTGCGTGAGATAAAGGTAGTAGATACTATAGGCTACAGAAGGCTTGCCTCCCTGATGGCATTTAACATGACCATCCCCGGGATCCCCGTCATTTATTATGGCGACGAATATGGTTTACCCGGAGCAAACGACCCTGATAACCGTCGGATGATGCAGTTCGAAGGCCTGACAAACCATGAGCAACGGACGCTTGATATCACAAAGAAACTAACCCACCTGCGCAGTGAGCACCTCCCGCTGTTATACGGAGACCTGGTACCGCTGGTTGTGAGTGACAGAAGATATGCCTACATGCGCGTCTACATGGGAGAGGCTGCAATTGTTGTTTTCAACAAAGATACAGAGAGTCAAACAGTGGAGATCGAACTGCCGGCATGGCTTCGTGAAGCCAGGTTGAAGGGACATTTCGGCTCCGAATTCAAGAAAAACGGTAATCTTCTAAAAGTACCATTAACCGGAAATTCATTTGAAATATTAACACACTAATTCTTATTGAAACACAGATTACACAGAAAACACAGATTAACACAGATAATGAAATCCGTGATCATCTGTGTTGCCGAAGGCATCTGTGTCATCCGTGTTCTAAAATTAAAAAACAAAACCCATGAAACAAGTGAGAGAATTAACTTCTTCAGCAATCCTGGTACTGTTTGCGATCATCTTCTTATCATTAAATTCATGTACATCATGGACATCCGGAGATTTTGTCCCTTCCCGGCATCCTGAATGGAGCAAAAACGCCACTATTTACGAAGTCAATATCCGGCAATTCACACCGGAAGGTACCTTTGCAGCATTTGAGGAGCACCTGCCGCGACTTCAGAAGATGGGGATCAAGATCCTGTGGCTTATGCCTATCCAGCCAATCGGTGTCGTAAACCGGAAGGGAACCCTTGGAAGTTATTATTCTGTTAAGGACTACCTTTCAGTCAATCCTGAATACGGGACCCTTGATGATTTCAAACAGCTTGTGAATAAAACACATAAGATGGGGATGTATCTCATCATCGACTGGGTTGCTAACCACACAGCATGGGACAATGCTCTAATCACCGAACACCCTGAATGGTATAAGCACAACGAGGAAGGAAATATTATTCCACCTGTTGCCGACTGGACCGATGTGGCCTGGCTGGATTACAATCAACCCGAGGTATGGAATTATATGAATGATGCACTTCAATTCTGGATCAAAGAGTGTGATATTGATGGCTATCGCTGTGATGTGGCCGGAATGGTACCTGTAGCTTTCTGGGACACAGTTGTTCCGCAATTAAAAGCGATCAGGGAGTTGTTTATGCTGGCCGAATGGGAGACACCCGATATGCACGACACGGCTTTCGATGCCACCTACTCATGGGATCTTTATCACCTAATGAACCAGATCGCGAAAGGAGAAAAAAGTGCAAACGTCATTGATACATTGTTAATAACGGAGCGGAACACTTATCCTCCGCATGCATATCGTATGCGTTTCACAACCAACCACGATGAGAACTCGTGGAACGGAACGGTATTCGAAAGACTGGGAGAAGGAGCTGAAGCCTTTGCAGCCTTCACCTTTACTTTCCCGGGTATCCCTTTGATCTATTCAGGCCAGGAAGCCGCACTGGATAAGCGGCTGTCATTCTTTGAAAAGGACTCCATCGCGTGGGGAGAAATTCCATTGGGTGACTTTTACGCCAGGCTTGTCCGGTTAAAAGCCTGCCATCCTTCACTCCGGAGTGGTGACGACGGAGGAGAGTTTACCCGGGTTACGACATCAGCTGATACTGCGGTGTACGCATTTCTCAGAACCCTGGGTGACGACCGGGTACTATCCGTATTCAACTTCACTCCTGTGACACAATCATTCTCCTTAACAAGCGAGGCTATCAATGGAACCTATAAGGAGGTCTTCACGGATAAAGATTGGACATTCGAAGGTAATGATACCATTTCGTTAGGTCCCTGGGGATTTTTAATTCTGCTGTAAATTCGGATTGACATCAATCTCCCGCTGAGGGATCAGGTATATCAAACTTCGGTCGTTCCATGGGAGGTCCTTGCCTGATATTTTATCCCTTTTCAAACGCTTCATGTTAAAGAAGTTATCACCCTGAAAGCAGAGCTCTTTGAAACGTTCGTAATAGATCCATGTAGAATTTATACTTGTCGAATCTTTTACACCAGCACGTTTCCTGACTACATTGAGATCCTCCAAAGCACCCTGGGCATCCCCCTGGTTGAAGCGGGACTCACAACGATTAAGGTAGACCTCAGCCAGCCGGATCAGTGGAATATTCATATACCGGTCGTCGAACATAGAGGTAAAGTATTTCCCATCTTTAGAAAAGAAAAACTTGGTATATCGTTGATCATCTGGTCCACCTGTAAATGTAAAAACTTTCAGTACACCTGTGGAGGGGCTGAATTTGCCATTGCTGGCCAGCCGGTAATAACCGTTCAGTGTACCTGCTGATGTACTGGTCTGTGTGCTGAGTACCGCAAAAATTATCTCTGAGGTCACAGTACTACCGAAGTTATCCACCACACTGTCGACCAGTTTGAAACCGCCATCATTGATAACCTCTGTGGAGATATCAATGCAATTCTGGTACTGGTCAAGGTAAAAATAGACACGAGACAACAACGCTTTTGCCGACCATTTCGTGGCCCGGTTGCTGTTGGAAGCCGGCAACAGATCAGCTGCTAAAGTCAGGTCCGTTACGATCTGAGCATACACTTCATCAACAGTATTTCTGGATGGCCTGGCATCAATTCCTGTTGGTGCCAGGATCAAAGGAACTCCCAGTCCATTTGCTGATGATCCAGGTACTGAATTTCCCAGGTATCTGACCATATCGAAATAGATCATGGCACGTATAAAGAGGCATTCGCCGCGAAGCCGGTTTGCATCTTCCTCGGCAGGAGCCACTAAAGGAACTGCCTCAATGATAGAGTTGGCCATATTGATCGTGAAGTAGCATCGGTCCCAGAAAGAGGCTGACAAACGGTTATCGGGCGACATGTTCTTCTCCAGCATCTGGGTCTCTTCGTAAACGATGTTTCCCTGTCCCGAATTCTTTACGTTATTGCAGAGCATATCACCACAGGCCCAGATGTTTCCACCATACAGGTCCCCGTTCTGAAGGGCGTTGTAGGTTCCCAGTAATGCAGCCTGCAAGCCGTCGTAGGTGGTCAGGGCTGTTTCATCTGAAATGCTTTTGCTGGGTACTTTGTTGGTTATCTTCTCACAGGCTGTAAGTACAATGAGAATCAAAACAAATCCTAGAGTCAGGTTTAATATCTTTTTCATGATTCTTCGGTTTTGAGATTAAAAATTAAGATTCACTCCGAACGAAAAGGTCTTCGCCTGCGGAGGGCTGAGATAGGTAACCCCTTGTGTGATGTTACCGCTTTGGTCGCGGTTGACTTCAGGATCCCACCCGCCGTATTTAGTCCATGTCCACCAGTTCTGAGCCAGGAAATAGACACGGATACTGGACATCGCAATTGTCTTTGACCAGTTGGATGGCAGCGTATACCCGATGGTAAATGTCTTCAGCCGGATAAAAGCGCCATCATCCAGGTACCTTGTAGAGTTGTGGGTAGAATAGGTATTTTCCCAAAGCAGTTGTGGTGTCTCTGCATCATCGCCAGGTTTCGTCCAGTGGTTCTCGATCGTGGTCATCTGGTTCCAGTTTGCTCCGATCGAGCCACCTTCGAAAAACTTTCCATCATCACGGTAGACATCATTTCCCCACTGAAAGGTGAACAGGATTGAGGCATCGATGCCTTTCCATGAAAAGATATTATTGAAACCTCCAAACCAGGAAGGATAGGGATTTCCGGTCACTTTTGCATTGTTGGCAAAAAAGTCAGGATCTCCGTCATCCCATGGACCGATAGTTCCATCAGCCAGAACGAACAATTCCGTTCCTGTCTGCGGATCTACACCATAGTACTCAACAAGCCTCCATGCTCCTACCGGGCTCCCCTCCTGTGCATAGTTGTTACCATAGTTCTCTCCGGCCACAATTTGTCCCTGGATATCAAGGATCTCATTTTTGTTGTTGTTGATGTTGAATTCAGTCTGCCACTTGAATTTACCCACCAGGTTATTGCTGGTGATAAACAACTCGACCCCTCTGTTCTGCATGGTTCCCACGTTCATGGTTACGCTGGATGCCCCGCTGGTTTGCGGGATATTGACATTCAACAACATATCGGAAGTATACTTATAGTAATAATCAAATCCTCCCGAGATCCGTCCACCCCATAATGCGTAGTCAAGACCCACATCAAGCTGGGAGGTCTTTTCCCAACCAAGGTTTGGATTTCCGATAATATCCAGCTTGATTCCCGGTTCACCGTTGTAACGGGTTGAATTATAGGAGCCGAAATAGCGGTAATTCCCGATTTCTGCATTCCCGGTCATTCCGTAGCTTGTCCTGAATTTCAGATAGGAAAGTACTTTTTTCATACCTTCCGGATAGAACTTCTCTTCAGTAATAGTCCATCCGATTGAGGTAGCGGGGAACCATCCCCATTTATTTCCGGGACCAAACCTGGAAGAGGCATCACGACGCAAACTGAAGGTAAAATAATACCTGTTGGCGAAGTTATAAGTGGCCCGCCCGATATAAGATAAAAACCCATAAGATTCCGTCCAGTTATCGGCAGTGATAATGGAAGCGCTTCCGGGTTGGGTGAGGTCAGGGCTTGGAAAATCGGAACCGGTTATCCAGTTTCCATACTCATTGCTGTTTTGCACCTGAAAACCGAGGAATGCGGACAAGGCATGCTTGTTAAAGGTCTTATCGATATTGAGTGATAGCAGGTTTGTATATGACTCAACCTGAACCCTCCGGTCGGTAGCAACAGCATTTTCATGGGTGATTGTCCCTTCATATTTATAATCTTTCAGGTACATGTTGTTCAAACCGAAATCATTCCGCAGTGATAACCATTTGGTGAAATGAAACTCGCCAAATACATTTCCGATGATGGAAAAAGTATTCGCTGAATAGGTAAGGTCATCCCGGGTAGCAACCACATTTGTGAAATTTGAGCTCTTAGGTGCAAAAAAGCCTCCTGTGGAGGTATAGACCGGCATAATTGGCAATGAGCGGCTTTGAGCTGTTCCAATTCCCCCGGCCCAGCCGGTTGGTACCCGGTTGTTGATCGTGTAGGACACTCCAACATTGGCTCCGAATTTAAACTTGTCAGATGCAATGTGAGAAAAATTTACCCTTCCGTTGATCCTCTTGAACTTATTATCCTGGATAAATCCCTTTTCACCATAATAGGCTCCGTTTATGAAATACTGGGTTTTGGCAGTTCCTCCGGTAGCCGAAAGGGAGGCATTTTGCAGGAACCCAGTGTTAAGCATCTCATCGAGCCAGTTTGTGTTGGTATTATCAATAACGTTCTTATTGGCATCATAGGTTTCCATTTTCTGCTGGTCGGAAAAGCTATTGTAATCTCCTTCAAAAAGGAGGTTGGTATTGTAAATACCGTATGGTAACTGTTCATAGTATTCCTGTTCCGTACCCATGGTGGAGTTGAACCAGGCCTCTTTGGTAAGCCTCAGGTAAGCAGGACCGTCAAGGATCTTCAATCGGTTGGTTACGGTATTGAAACCAGCCCAGTAATTGAAACTGAAAAGGGTCTTTGGTTCACCTTTGCCAAGTTTTCCCTGTTTTGTTGTGATAAGAACCACACCATTCGATGACCGGGCTCCATATATAGCAGCCGCAGCCGCATCTTTCAGAATCTCAATCGAAGCAATATCGGCCGGATCGATCTGGGAGAGGACATTAGACTTATCCGGAAATCCCGATTCATTGGTATAACTCCCCGAGATGGCTGGAACTCCATCGACAACATAAAGAGGTTCACTACTGGCCAGAATGGAGGAGGTTCCACGGATACGGAAGGTAACAGCCCCCCCCGGAAGTCCATTATCACTTGTTATTTGAACTCCGGGTGTACGACCTTGCAATGCCTTCCCAAAATTCTCCACGGGTATTGACTCGATCTCTTTGGCCTTCACTGTAGTGATAGAGCTTGTAATATCCCGCTTTCGTTCGGTACCATATCCAACCACCACTATCTCGTCCAGCATCAGGTTATCCTCAGCGATTTTAAAATTCTGGATCACTGTCTTCCCCTGAACGATTGTTATCGGTGCAGACATTGTCTGATACCCTATATAACTGCATACCAGCACCTGATTTCCTGCAGGTGCATCAAAGGAGTATTGCCCATCAAGATTTGTGGACACCCCAATGGTCGTCCCTTCAATGTATACGTTGGCTCCGGGAATTTTCTCCCCTGTCTGCGAATCCTCAACAATCCCGGTAATCACGCCGGTTTGTGAGAAACCACTCAGCCCGCAGAGCACCAAAACGATAGAAACGAACCATGACTTCAAACGTACAATTTTCCTCATAGCTGCTATGTTTAATGATTACTATTCGTTGTTGTAAAAATAAAAAAAAATGTTGTCACAAGATAATATCTTTTTATTTTAATTATATTTGTGTACGATAAACCGTCAAAAAATCAACATTAATCCAAACGCGTATGAAAAAATTTACTTTGAACTTATTAAAAAGCATGCTGGTGCTGGTTGCATTTGCTGCTGTTTTGAGTGTTTCCCATGCACAGATGCCCGCCGCTATCACGATTGAGCCGGCCGGCGCAACCGTGTTTGATGACATTACTCTCACCTTCAACCCCGAGATGGCCTGCTTCCAGAATGCATCCCTTGCCGGTGTACCCCTGGTTTATATGCATTCAGGTGTAAGAATTGGTGGAAATAACTGGCAGAATGTTGTGGAATACAATGCGGTTGGCGCCAACGGAGAGTCACCACACCTGCAACCCAATGGCGACGGCACTTACTCTATTTCTTATAATCCCGCCGCTTTCTATGACATCGCCCCAGGAACCATTGTGACACATATTTGTGCCGTGTTCAATGATGGCCAATGGGATTCCAAGGATGGACGTGATTTCGATCCTGCCAATCCGCCGAATTGCATGGACTTCTTCATTCCTTTGGCATTCACCTCCACTGATCCAAAATTCTCGTTCAAAGTGAATATGAATAAAGCTTTTAACGAAGGGATCTTTGATCCTGTTTCCGATGATGTTTATGCCATCGTTGCTGAAAGGGTCGATCCCATTCTCCTTGATCCGAGCGTAGATCTTATCTATACGGGCACCCTGGAAGCAGGACTCGATTCAGGTGTGGTATACAACATCCATTTCAGGATCAATGATGACCTGAACGAAGATGTAACCCGTCCCTATACAGCGGTCCCGGGAAATGTCGAAATCGATGTTTGGTGGAACGACGATCCGATCAATGCAGTCGTTTTCCAGTGCGATATGACATACCAGGTTGACCTGGGTACCTTTGATCCGGCTGTTGACTTCCTGGATATAGCAGGAAGTATGAATGGCTGGTCAGGATCACCTCATATGGCCCAGGTTGGCACATCATTCGTTTACGAGATCTCATACACCCTTGAGGCCGGAACAATTTATGAATACAAATACCGGATCAACGGTGACTGGGCCACCTCCGAGTTCCCTGACGGAGGCCCCAACCGGATGTTCCTCGCTCCTTCCGAGCCCAAAACAGTTCTGAACATTTACAACGATTTCAACCCGGCTACCATCCCGATGCTGTTCCAGTGCAACATGTCCTACCAGATCTCGGCAGGTCATTTTGATCCTATGGTCGACTATCTCGACATTGCCGGAAATATGAACGGATGGGGAGCATACGACGTTTGTTTCGACCGGGGTAACGATCAAGTCTATGTGATTACCATGATGATCGATACGATCAATGTTGGCGGATCTCCCATTGAGTTTAAATTCAGGTTTAACGGCGACTGGGGCACATCAGAATTCCCGGGAGGCGGCCCAAACCGTAAATACAACCTCCAGGATACTACGGGTGGATTTATGAATACCTATTATTGCTGGTATTCCGATCTGGACCCAAGTGTAGCTACTCCTCCCTGGGCCTATGACCTGATGATCGATGGAACACTTACTGTCGGGAATGAACTGACTGGTGTTTATACCTATGAGAATGTCAATGGGATCCCCGAGGGAGCTTCAACATTCAAGTGGTACTGGGCTGATGATAACGCAGGCACCAACCTTACTGAGATTCCTGATGCCACCACCAAAAACTACACAACGCTAACTGCTGAGATCGGAAAATATGTCGCTTTTGAGGTGACCCCGATCGCTGCAAGTGGTGACTCAGCTGTAGGTTTGCCTGTGATGGTTTATACAGACGAACCAATTGGTGGCCTGGCTATCCAGGATGTAGGCAACACCTGGGTCAACTTCTACCCCAACCCGGTAACTGACAAGATTACATTTGAGCACCTTGGCCAGATAACACGTATTGCTGTGTACAACCTCATGGGCCAGGAAGTAATGTCGGTAAGCAATGTCGCAACCCAAAAACTTACACTACCAACGACCACGCTGAAGGCTGGAGTCTATTTTGTGAGGTTCTTCACTCATGATCAAAGTATGGGTACTGCGAAGTTCCTGAAATTATAACATGACCTGATTACATAATCCCATTCCAAATGGGTCATTGAACGTAGGGGCAATTCATGAATTGCCCCTACGTTTTTTTACCCGACGATAATTGTAATCCCATCATGGGCGATTCATAAATCGCCTCTACAATATCCCTGCAGATTTCGTACCTTTGCTGTAATTTAACGAATTGACCATGAAGAGACTAAAACTACTCCTGATGCTTTTTTTTCTGGCAACTGCATTGCCTCTTTTCTCACAGGTTGTTGTTACCAATCCGGAATTCGCTGTTGATATTGACTCCTGCGACGTCATATTCGACGCTACCCAGGGAAATGGTGAACTGGCGAATGTGGCCCCTCCGATTTATGCCCATACCGGGGTAATCACGAATCTCAGCACCTCTCCAACCGATTGGAAATACGTGGTGGCCGGCTGGACACAGAACATCCCGAAAGCTATGCTGATCCCTCTTGGAAACAATATCTACAAACTTAAAGTAACACCTTCTATAAGAGAATATTATGGAGTGCCTGTATCTGAACAGATCTTGAAAATGGCATTTGTCTTCCGGAACTCCGATGGGTCAAAAGTAGGCAGGGACAGTGACGGCAGTGATATCTTCGCCGATGTCTATCCGGCCTATACAAGTGTTAACATCATCCAGCCTGTTGAAAATAACCTGCTTGTAAACCAGGGAGACAGCATTCCTGTAGAAGCTTTTAGTCCGCTTGCCGACTCGCTCTTCCTGATCATGAATAATACAGTAGTAAAATCGGTAGCCGGACAGCTGCTGACCGATACCATCCTGGCAGATAACTTTGGTCAGGACTGGATGGATCACTACGTTAAGATCCTGGTAAGCAACGATACAGCATCAGCCGCAGATTCATTTGCCTATATGGTGATCCCACCTTCTCCTATAGCAGCCCTGCCACAGGGTATCGTTGATGGGATCAATTACATCAACGAAACAACCGTTGTCCTCTCCCTGTTTGCACCGGGAAAACAAAACTGTTTTGTGATAGGGGATTTCAACGACTGGGAATTCGACTCGCTCTTCTATATGTATAAAACACCTGACGGAAACCGGTTCTGGATAGAGCTAACCGGTCTCATCCCTCAGAAAGAGTATATTTTTCAATACCTGGTTAACGGCACACTCAGAGTTGGAGATCCCTATGCCGATAAAGTCAGTGACTATGACGACAGGTACATTTCAAACAGTACGTACCCGAACCTGATCCCTTATCCAACCGGTAAAACGACAGGTATTGCCACGGTCCTCCAAACCGCACAGGATCCCTATCCATGGAAACCAACCTCATTCACTCCTCCCGATGTCACCGACCTGGTTATCTATGAGTTATTGATCCGGGATTTTACTGCTCAACACGATTTCCAATCCCTGATAGATACCCTGGATTACCTGAAGAGACTGGGTGTAAATGCTGTTGAACTGATGCCGATCATGGAGTTTGAAGGAAATATCAGCTGGGGGTATAACCCCGATTTCAGTTTCGCCGTGGATAAATACTACGGGCCAAAAAACAGCTGCAAACAATTCGTGGAAGCAGCCCATGCCAAAGGGATAGCAGTAATCCTGGATATCGTTTGCAATCACCACTTCGGGCAATCTCCGCTGGTAAGGTTATACTGGGATGGAGCCAGCCAGCGACCAGCCCAAGATAATCCCTGGTTTAACCAGATCCCAAAGCATCCTTACAATGTTGGCTATGATTTTAACCACGAGAGCATCTACACAAAGAACTACATGGAACGGTTGATCCGTTACTGGATCAGTGAGTACCATATTGATGGATACCGTTTCGACCTCTCCAAGGGATTAACACAAAAAGATTCATACCCGAATAATGTAAGCCTCTGGGGGAAGTATGATCAATCACGTATAGATATTCTGAAAAACTACGCAAACGCAATCTGGTCAATAAGTCCGAAAGCATATGTCATTCTTGAACATTTCGCTGATAACGACGAAGAGATCGTGCTGGCAGCTGACGACATGCTGATTTGGGGAAACATGACCGGCTCCTATGGAGACGGATCCATGGGATGGAACCAGAATGGTAAATCAAATCTCTCATGGGCCTCCTATATGCAGCGTGGCTGGGACGAGCCAAACCTTGTTGTATATATGGAGAGCCATGATGAAGAACGGATGATGTATAAAAATATCACCTGGGGCAATACTACCTCAGGTTACTCAATCAAGGATACTGCAACCGGCCTGAAAAGAATCGAACTGGCAGCCAATTTCTTCTTCGGCATCCCTGGGCCAAAGATGATCTGGCAGTTCGGGGAGCTCGGTTACGACTATTCGATCAACTGGCCTACCGGAACGAATGAATCACGGCTCACTCCAAAACCTATCCGCTGGGATTACTTTTCCCAACCGCAGAGAAAACACGTTTACAATATCTTTGCGTCACTTGCAAATCTAAAAAAGAATCAACCCGCGTTCAAAACGACCAACTTTACACTGAATGTTGCCAATGCCATGAAGTCGATCGTTCTGAGAAATGACAATATGGATGTGGTAATCCTTGGAAATTTTGATTTGTCCGAGAATGAGATTATCCCCAACTTTACAACTACGGGTAAATGGTATGACTACTGGACGGGGGATTCACTTGATGTAACCGATACCGGGATGCCAATCCTGTTGACTGAAGGCGAATACCGGTTATATACCTCCAAAAAGCTACCCTCTCCTCCTTTCCTAGGAATCAATGATTCTGATTATAATACTGATAATAAAATACTTAACGCACATATTTATCCAAATCCAACCTCCGGGATTCTGCATATCGAAACCCGGGAACAAGAGCTCCAGGTAGTTGTATCAGATCAGAGTGGCAGGCAACTTATTCAAACGACTATTTATGGAGAAGCTAAATCAACACTTGATCTTGGGTCGCTGAAGCCAGGGATGTATTTCATCCGTTTCACAGCTCAGGGAAAAGCGCAAATTGTGGGGAAAGTCATTAAATACTAATACCCCTTCCTGCCCCTAAATCCCCTAAAGGGGACTTGCTCCGCTTCGCGGGTCTATCCTCCCGAAGGGAGGGGTAAGTCCCCTTCAGGGGATTTAGGGGTTTTCAACAAAAACCCCAGATCATCCCTTGCATTCACTTCCCGGGTCTCTTCTCCGTATTTAAATATCCGTAAAGGACGTTCTCCTATCAGTTCCATGTTATCATCAGTAACTTTCAGCAAACAGCCTTCACGCAATCCGGCAACATAGATGTCCCTGTTCACCGTGAGGAACTCAAGAATCCGTTGCTCCCTGGTCTCACCGGCATGACCGGCAGGATTTGCATCAAGATAATGTGGATTGATCTGAAAAGGGATCAGGTTCAAACAGTTAAATGAAGGAGGTTCACTGATCGGCATGTCGTTGGTCGTCTTCATGGTAGGACAGGCAACATTCGAACCAGCACTCCATCCGGCATAGGGAATCCCCTGCAGAACCCGCTCACGGATAGCATCCATCGCTCCTGTGGCCTGCATCATCATAACAAGGTGAAAGGTATTTCCCCCTCCCACGGCAATCGCTTCAGCATTCATTACTGCAGCAATAGGATCAGACTCCCGGTGAATGGAATGAATACCAAGGCCAAGGTCATTGAATACACCAGCAACCCTCTTTTCATATATATCAAAGGAATCCGCTACACTGTCGGGAGCCAGGTTAACCCCGGCATAGGGGACGAAAAGAATATTTTTTACGCCATATCCCTGATAAAAGGATTTCAGGTGTTGTCGGGGCCAGGCGAGATAGTCCTCGCCAGCATTGGTTGAATTGCTTATCAGCAATAGGTTTCTGTTCATATTTTATGGTGTTTTGAGTAACTGTTCCGTTTGAAGTTGCCGCCACCTGCTGGTATATGCGTTTGCAAATTTAACAAACCAACGGTTTCCTCCCGTATAACTTCTGACACGATTTTCGGGATCTCCATCTGGAAATGCCCTGAAATCTGAGATTGACAATGCATTCCCAACTCTCTCCTGGAGCTCCCTGACATCCCTTGCTTCCATATCTTCCCGTTTAAGCCAGGTCAGGCAAATCCAGGCTGAGTTCACATCTCCGGTTTGAAGGAAAAAAGTAACAGCTTCAATATACATAGGCACTCTCGATGACTGAGCTACAAAATCAAGGGTAGTAACTTTTGGGACTCCAAATTGCTCAAGTTGTGTATTAAGGTAAAAGCGATCGTTGTCATTAGCAAGTTTCATTGCAGCCTGAAAATTTCCTATAGTAAGCTGGTTAAGAGCCTGCTGCTGTTTCTCCAAATAGAAAGCTGCCGAAATATATTTTTTGATGGTATCATCGTATGCCTGGAGATCGAGTTCACATTCAGGGTGTTGTCTGGCTTTCTGGCGAGCGTCACCCAGCTGCTTGACAGCCAGGTCAAACTGCTTCAGTTCAATATTCCGCCACGCCCTGATAGCGAGCATATCTGCCTCCTCTTTTGCACTGAGGCAGATCTTCAGGTCGATCTTACGGCGATAACTGCTGAGAGCCGATTGCAGGTCGGGATCCATATCCAGATTATACAGGTCCATTACACTCTCCACCTCCTGTACGTACTCTTTTGCCATCTCAAGTTCGTTCTTCCAGATCATCCCAGTTGCCATAGATATCTCATTCAGCATATGGTGCTTGTAGCTTTCCAGGGCCATACGTTCGAGGGCTGTATCCAGTGGCATCCCAAGAACCGTGCCCACCTCCTTCATCCGGTTGAATGTTTTATATGCCTCCTCATGGTTGTAGGTCATATACAGGTATGTTCCCCTGTCGGCCAGGTGCTGGTATCGGATCGGCAATATCCTGTTATTCAGCTCATCACACGCAGACTGGATCTCCGGATCATTCTTGATCAGATCGGAATACCGGCATACATTATCATAGCTTGCAAGTGCACTGTCTGTCAACCGTTGACGTACAAAAAGAAGTGTTTGGTCTCTCTCTTTAAAAAACAACCCCTTCAACGCCTCCATCTCCCTGGATTCCAGGTGGTCTTCAACATATGCAATCATCTCCGGCGGATAACTAAGAGAGAAGAGCTGGTAACAATCGAGTGCTTCCTGGTATTGTTTCTCTCCCAATATAAAGTCGCACCCCTGAAGCCGCTGGTCGAACAACTTTCGAAACACCCGTTGAAACATTGTGTCAGTTGGAATTACTCCTTCATAACCAGCCAGGTAATCTCCTGCATGGCTGATATAATCTTCAGCCATTTGAAATTTCCGGAGGTTGATGCAACTTTCAGCTATACCGAGATATGATGCATAGATCCCCTTGACAGCTTCACCCTGCAACGGTTTATTATCGGGCTCCATCTGCATCGGAACCTGCTCTTTATAGGCACTGGCATGTTCCAGGAGAGTGATAGCACCTACATAATTGGATTCGTCAATCAACTGTCTTGCTCCTTGCAAATAGGCATCCCACACAGTTTGTGTGATACTATGTAACCTGTTGGTCGGATCTTCTGAAGGATACATCTTTTTAACCAGGTCATTTAATGTTTCCTTCTCATTCGTGAAGCCTGTGCTCAGAAACCAGGAGTCAAGATATTCCTTGTAGAGGTCTCCCCGGATGTCGTTTAACAGCATCGATCTCCGGATGTAGGATATAAGATGTAAGATATAGGTCTCTGCCAGATCTGTCAATGATCCTTTCCAGTCAATCAGGGCTGGATCTGCCAGTTGTTGTACGAAGGTCATGGTAGCACTTCGTGAGAATTTATCAAGTTTCAGGAACTTCCCGGCAAATTGTTCCGGATCATTTCCATTAAGATGGAGCTGCACGTCAAAATTATGATCACGGATTAAACGAACAATTCTGTTGACCTCCATCAGGAGAATATATTTTTCAGGCAGGTCCGCTGTGGATAATGGATTGTAATTATCCGTAGCCTCAAGAAGATAATCAGTCAGGGCAGCCGCAGCAAAGTAGTCGTTGACCAACTGAATTCTGCTCCGAAACTTCTCAAAGGCAGCATCGCTGAAATGGAAAGTGATGTCGCTCAGGGTAACAGAGAATTTTCCGGGTACCACAACAGGGATATCAGAGCTGGTATAACCCGTTACAAGTTGACTGACACTCAGGTTTGTCAGGTTGTATTGCCGGAGGATGTTGCTGTCGGGGAGGTCGATCAGGTTGAGGTTACAGGTCAGCAGGTCGGGACTGAGCACCTCATTCATAGAGAAGCCCCGGTATAAAGGGGAGCTGAAAGAATGAATGTCATTAAAACGGATGTTCACTTCCGGGCTCTTCATCGCCGGAAGTCTCACTTCCAGAATCTCCGAGTACGCAACACCGATTTTAAGTCGCTTTGGACTTTCATCCAGTGCTGAAGCCAGTTTGATCAGGATAGCATTGCTATTGGAATGTGTTGATGAGGCGGGTTGTTGAAAAAAAATGAAGGTATGCTGTTCAGTCAATCGATTATACGTTGCTTCCTGCCCATACAAAAAGAACGGGAACCAGAAGATTGCAGCAATAAAAACGTTTTTAAATATCATTTCTGAACAGAAGATAAGGGGTAAGCGGACAAAAATAATCAATATTAATCAGATTATTTTTTTTACATTTGAAATGAAAAACTCAGCAATTCCTTTCAATAGAAATAAATTTCACTTGATTATGAAGAACAGATTGATTCTCTATAGACTAGCGTTCATTTTCGTTTCCTTACTTTTTTTGTATCCGGGCTGTAAGCCCAAAACTGAGGAGCAACAGGCGCCCCCTGCCCTTAACGTGATGGCCATAAAGGGAACCCGTGTTCCCCTATCAATGAATATGGTTGGCCTGGCCGAAGGGATTCCCACAGTCGAGATCCGCGCACGTGTGGAGGGATATCTGGAAAACTGGTCATTTCGTGAAGGATCCATTGTACAGAAAGGGCAGGTTCTCTTTACAATAGAGAAAGCTGAATACATCAATAATCTCGATTACGCAACTGCCGATCTGGCTAACAAAGAAGCAGCCTGGGAGTATGCTCAGCTCAATGTGGCCAGGCTAAAACCTCTGGTTGCTGCCAATGCCATCAGTCAGAATGACTATGACGTTGCTATGACCCAGGAGAAACAGGCAAAGGCAGCTGTAGCCAGTGCGAAAGCTGATCTGCAGCAGGCAAATCTAAACCTCTCATACACCACCATGGCCTCCCCCATTACAGGATATATCGGCTCCGTGCAAATCCGCCCGGGAAACCTTGTCGGGCGGGGTGAAAGCACTCTGCTTGCGACTGTTTCTGCCATTGATCCCATTTATGTTAATTTCCAGATGAATGAAACCAGTTATCTGTCGATCATGAGTTGGATAATCGAGAACAAAGCCAAACTGAAAGGGAAAGAGCAGCTTAAGGATAATAATTCTATCCCTGTTTACATGCTACTCTCTACCAAACAAACGTATCCCTTTGGAGGGACCATTGATTTCATCGGACGAGCTATCGATCCAGCAACAGGAACCATTGCGTTGAGAGCAGAGTTCCCAAACAAAGACGGACTTATCAAACCAGGGTCCTATAGTGAGATCACATTGATCCTTGGAGTGGAGGATAACGGGATTCTCATCCCGCAATCCAGTGTACAGCCAATCCAGGACAGAAATTTTGTTTTTATTCTCGATTCAGCCAATAAGGTCAAACGGCTACCAATTATTACAGGACAACATATCGAAAACATGGTTGTTGTGATGAAAGGGTTGAACATTGGAGACCGGATCCTTCTGGAGGGATATCAGAAAATACGGGATGGGATGGAAGTAACGCCCATTATGGTAAAAGATACATTGAGGGTGCCTGAGATCATAAAGTAGGGTTGAGGGTCAAAGGTCAAGGGTCAAGGTAGAGACGAGGCATGCCTCGTCTTAGGGAAGAAGAATAAATAGCGCCGAGCTCAGGGCACAGGAAGTCCCCTTTAGGATTTAGGGGTGAATTCGTAAATCGTAAATCGAAATTTGAAATATGCTACAACAATTTATACAACGCCCGATTCTCTCTTTCGTAATAGCCATTCTGATCACCCTGGTAGGTGTGCTGAGCCTGATGGTCCTTCCTGTCGCACAATATCCTGATGTTGTTCCGCCTACGGTCCAGGTAACGGCTTATTACCCTGGCGCCAGCGCTGAGGTGGTGCAAAAGACTGTTGCAGTCCCTCTGGAGGAACAGATCAACGGTGTGGAGAACATGATGTACATGACTTCCCAATGTGCCAACGACGGATCCTGTAACATCACCGTCTATTTCGAAGTGGGGACAGATCCTGATATGGCAACGGTTAACACCCAGAATCGTGCACAACGTGCGTTTAGTGTACTGCCTGCTGCAGTTACACAGGGAGGGGTGATCGTTATGAAACGAAATCCGAGTATCCTTATGCTCTATGCACTTACTTCGACGGATACTTCGTACAATTTTGAATTTCTGTCCAACTATGCCCAGATCAATATTGTCAATACGATGAAGCGTATTGAGGGTGTAGGGGATGTATCTCTGCTCGGGGGTGACGACTATGCCATGCGCATCTGGCTCAACCCCGACCGGATGGCCGGTCTCAGTATCACTACCGATGATGTAGCCAGCGCTATAATGGATCAGAACCTGGAAGCAGCTGCCGGGGCTATCGGCAAAAATCCAGCTATCCCCGGACAGGAACTCGCCTATATCATTCGGGCTGAAGGCAGGTTACAATCTATTGAGGAGTTTAACAACATCATCATCAAAACAAAAATTGACGGCTCCATCGTGCGGATGGAAGATATTGCCAGGGTAGAACTTGGGCTGAAAACATACGATGTTCGTACCCGATTCAATCAAAAGCCCTCCCCTTTCATTGCTGTATACCAGTCACCCGGATCCAATGCAACCCAGATACGGGCAGATTGTGACGCAATGATGATGAGTCTGGCCAGCCAGTTTCCGCCCGGACTGGAGTATGAGATAGGGCTCGACACGGTTGAATTTGTGGATGCATCTGTCCATGATGTACTGAAGACACTTCTTGAAGCATTTATACTTGTTTTTCTCGTCGTCTTCATCTTTCTCCAGGATTGGCGGGCAACCCTGATTCCTGCCGTTACTGTACCTGTCTCCCTGATTGGTGCATTAGCTGCATTCTCGCTTTTCGGCTTTTCGATCAATATGCTTACCCTCTTTGCACTGGTATTGGCTATCGGCATCGTGGTGGATGACGCGATTGTGGTCCTTGAGGCGGTGCAGGAGAAGATAGATGAACATGGAATGAGTCCGCTGGAGGCCACCCGAGAGACCATGAAAGAGATCGCTCCGGCGATCTTCACCATCACCCTGGTTCTTTCTGCGGTCTTTATCCCAGTATCGTTCCTTGGAGGAACCACCGGGCAAATGTATAAACAGTTCGCACTCACCCTCACCTCCTCGATCGTCATATCCGGATTGCTTGCACTTACCTTAAGTCCGGCGATGTGTGTCCTGCTTCTGAAGCCGAAACCTGAACGAAAAGGGCTGATCGGTAAATTCTTCGATGGATTTGACAGAGGATTCAATTACACGACAAATAAATACATCGCTATTGTAAACAACTTCCTGCATCACATCAGCAGACCTCTCATTTTCCTTGGGATAGTCACCATCCTGGTAGTGGTTGTCATGAAGCTCCTGCCAACCGGATTTTTACCTGAAGAAGACCAGGGGTATTTCTTTGTCAATGTGATCTCTCCTAAAGGGGTCTCGCTACAGATGACCGACCAGGTGATGCATAGTATTGAAAAAATACTTGAAGAGACTCCGGGTGTTCAGTCCTACTCCTCCGTCCCGGGGTACAGCATCCTTGACGGGACCGTGAGTACCACGAGTGGAGCGGTCTTTGTCAAACTCCTCCCGTGGGATCAGCGAACGAAAGATTCGTTGCAAGTGGAGTCGATCATCGCCAGGTTACAGACGAAACTTAACCAAATCCCTAACGGAATTTGTATGGCATTCAATGCACCTGCAATCTCCGGTTTGGGAACCACCGGAGGTCTTGAGTTACAGTTGGAAGACAAGATCGGCGCCGGTCTGGATAAACTGGCAGAGGTTACAACTAATTTTGCAGTAGCAGCCATGCAGAACAAAACGCTTTCTAATGTATTCACCGGTTTCCGGGTCGATATCCCACAATATTTCCTTACGGTAAATAAAGATAAAGCCAAAACGATGGGGGTCCCGGTCAGTGATATCTACGGTGCTCTCCAGGCCCAGTTCGGAAGCCTCTATATCAACGATTACAACCAATTTGGAAAGTCCTACAGGGTGATTATTCAGGCCGATGCGGTCTACCGGTCCAACCCCGAAGATGTGAACCTGATCTATGTCAGGTCCAGCAGGGGTGACATGGTGCCACTGGGGACACTTGTCAGCCTTGAACCGATTGAAGGCCCGGATGTGGTGAGGCGGTTCAACCTCTTTAGCTCTTCCAGTTTTACTATTGCACCTGCACCTGGATACTCATCCGGACAGGCTATCGAAGCTGTTGCAGAGATAGCAAAAACGACTTTGCCTTTCGGATTTGGTTACGAATATTCGGGACTGACACGACAGGAGTTGATTGCAGGAAACCAGGCCCCGTTTGTTTTTGCACTCTGTTTCGTCTTTGTCTACCTGCTCCTGGCTGCCAAATATGAGAGCTGGTTCCTTCCGATACCCATCCTGCTTGCAATGCCTTTCGGCATCTTAGGCGCTTTCGGATTGCAGTGGATAAGTGGTTTGCAGAACAACATTTACGCACAAATCGGACTGATCATGCTGATCGGACTGGTGGCAAAGAACGCCATTCTCATTATCGAATATGCCAGGCAAAAGCATGAAGAGGGCATGGATCTGATCAAAGCCGCTGAAGTAGCTGCGCGGCTCCGTTTCAGGCCTATCCTGATGACCTCTTTCGCTTTCATCCTGGGTGTGGTACCATTGGTTATTGCAGGTGGAGCCGGTGCTGCCAGCAGGCATGCACTCGGAACCTCAGTGTTTGGCGGAATGCTGTTGGCCACTATCTGCGGTGTCCTTGTGGTACCTGCTCTCTATGTGGTATTTCAGCGACTTGAGAATTGGATAAAGGGTAAGGGTCAAGGGTCGAGGGTCGAGGGTCAAGAAAAAAATGGCAATTCATGGCAATAAATGTACAATTCATGGTAAATAAAAAATATTCTTCAAAATTTCTGGTATATAGTTTACTGCTTCTCTTCATTGCCGGTTGCAAGGTGGGTCCGAACTACAAGCGGCCGGATATTGATACTGGGAAAGAGTTTCGGTTTTCCGGCAGCAGTGATTCCGTTTCATTTGCCGACACCAGCTGGACGTATGTTTTCAGGGATACAATTCTGCAACAGCTTATCTGGCAGGGATTGTCGTACAATTTTGACTTGCGGATGGCGATCGAACGGGTGAACCAGGCACGTTCGGCCTTTAAAATTACCAGGGCAGAAATCTGGCCATCCATCGATGCAAGTGGGACAGCAGCTTACCAGAACCAGCAGACCCCTCCTTCCGGCACTGTTGAGTACCGTGACTTCTACGGCACTGCAAACCTAACCTGGGAGATTGATATCTGGGGCAAGCTGCGACGTGCAAAGGAATCAGCTCGTGCCGACCTGCTTGCTCAGGAGGCATACAGACAATCGGTATATATCACCCTTATAGCCAACATTGCATCAGGCTATTTCAACCTGCTCGAGTACCGGGATGAATTACAGATAACCCTCTTCAACGTAACAATCCGTGAAGAGGCCCTGGCTCTTGTGAAAGCCAAGATGATTGCCGGAACCGTATCCGGATTGGTTGTAGCCCAGGCGGAGGCGGAACTGGCCAGCCTGAAAACGCAGATCCCCTCCTATGAGAGTATCATTGGAAGCCAGGAGAATGCCCTGCGACTACTTTTAGGTCAACTTCCTGGTGAGATCATGGAGGGAGATTCTATCATTCAGCAGATCAACCCTGCAATTGTTCCTACAGCGGGCATCCCGGCCAGTCTCATCACCCGGCGACCTGACATCATCCAGGCTGAACAGCAACTGGTCTCAGCCAATGCTCAGATCGGTGTGGCACGGGCATATATGCTCCCATCACTCAGTATCACCGCAAATATCGGATATTCCAACCTGGGTGCCGGATTGATCGGGTCAGCAATCGGGAACCTGGTTGCTCCGATATTCTCCTGGGGAAAACTTAAAGCCAATGTTAAAAAAGCTCAATCATACAAAGAGGAGATATTGTTGAACTATCAGAAGACGATTTACACAGCTATTGGTGAAGTTGCGAACGGCATTCTCTCAATAGACAAAAGGAGTGAGGTTGTAGTACAGGATAAAAATCTGGTTGCAGCTGCCCAAACTGCATTTGATCTCTCCAACATGCTTTTCAACGCCGGTTACGCCAGCTACCTCGATGTAATTGATGCCCAGCGGAGCCTTTATGATGCCCAGGTTGAGTTGTCAAATGCGCAATCTGATGAGCTGCAGGCTATTGTTAATCTATACCTGGCGCTTGGAGGAGGCTGGTAATTGACTTCCGTGCTGTATTGTTGTAAATTAGCATCCCTATCGGTACGTTTATGCGATTAGATCCAATTGTTATAGAAACCAAACACCAAAATCCAGTCCTATGAAAAAAACGGTATCCATGTTACTCTGTGCACTCTTCACAGTAAGCCTGGCATTTTCACAAATGACCGACAAAGAGATAAAGAAAGAGTTGAAAGACAAAGCCATCAAAGAGGCAAAACAAGAGGCAAAATTGCTTTCCAAGCAAGGTTGGAAAACCATGCCCGGGGAACTGCCAATGGAAAAAATGATTGAAAATGCCTGGATGAAGCAGGTAGCGGAAAATGATGAAGGAAATCCAAAGTATATCAAAGCCGATGGAAATGCTGTAGCTGAAAGTAAAACTGTTGCAGAGGCCCAGGCCCAGGAGTTTGCGAAACTTCAACTGGCCGGAATGATTGAAACCAAAGTGGCATCCATCGTTACTGGCAACCTTGCCAATCAGCAGGTCTCCACAGAAGATGCCACTTCCATAACAGAACTCGTTCAATCTTCCAAAAGTGTCATTGCCCAGGAACTCGGGTTTATCGATCCGGCATTTAAACTTTATCGTGATCTTAAGGACCAGAAAATCGAAGTTCAAACACGCATCTTTTACGAGACGAAACAGTCGATGGCTGTTGCCAAAAAAGCGATCCGCAGGGATCTGAAAGACAAGCTTAAGAAGACAGATGAAGAGGTTGATAAACTCTTAAAGGAGACAAGATGGTAAAGGGTAAATGGCATTTTATCATCCTCTGTACCCTCTTCACTATTCACTGTTCACTATTCACTGTTCACTCATTCGCACAGGCCGATTCCACGTTTGAGCAGATCCAGAAGGCCATGGATGCTGAATTCCAGGCTTTTGTCAACCAGAGTCAACAGGAATATGACCGGTATGTTGAGGAGATTGATAAAGAGTTTGCTGCCTATTTAAAACAAGCATGGCAGGAATTTATCCTGTTTGCAGGTGCAAAACCGGATACCACGCCAAAACCAAGAGTTCTTCCCCGATTTGATGAACCAACTGCAAGGATGACTCCCAAAGAGCTGACGCTGGGACTCCCGCCCAGGATCCCTATGGAGATACCCCCGGTACCAAATATTCCGGTGGTATTGAAAACCATCCCGGCAGATGCCTTCTATGAGGATACTTCCATAGATTTTTATGGGACTTTGCTCTTGTTTAACTATGATCCAGAGTTGATCCTGGATTTTCCAACTCCGTTTACAAACCAGGAGATTGGAGAGTTCTGGGAAACTACCAGCCTCACGAACTATACCCCTCT
This sequence comes from uncultured Bacteroidota bacterium, assembly GCA_937900965.1. GTDB lineage: Bacteria > Bacteroidota > Bacteroidia > Bacteroidales > FEN-979 > QYOJ01. Next base: position 83,892 of record CALCGJ010000031.1, read on the forward strand.
CATCAATCAGTTCAAAGATGCCAAAGTAAAGTTGAACCTGAACGATTGGGGCTATTTTTTACTTATTAATCGCTTTACGATGCAGGTCACCAACTCCCGAAACTCATCCAGGCTGCTGGCGTGGTACTTACTCTCCAAATCAGGGTATAAAATCAGGATCGCCTATTCCAAGGACTTGATCTACCTGCTGTTTCCGGCTACCAATAGGATCTATGGAATGAAATATTTCCTGATTGATCAGATCAAATACTATGCGCCTGATTTCCCGCTCGACAAAGTGACTACATATGGGAGAGATTTTCCGGAAGCAAGCCGTATCATGGATTTGAATATTTATAATGCCCTGAATATAGGAGAGTTGTATGCAGAACGCCCGTTCGCGTTAACATATAAGAACAAAGAATGCGCCTTTACAGTCAGATATAACCTGAATGCAGTAGAATTTTATAAAGACTACCCGCTGTGTGAGTTGAAAGTCTATTTTAATGCTACAGCCTCGCCTGAACTGAAAGAATCGTTGCTGAATGGTTTATATCCATATCTGGAAAATCTATCTGAGCCTGCAGCAGTTGGGTTTCTTCTCAACTTTGTCCAGAACGGATTTGCGTATAAAACGGATCCTGAGCAATTCAACGGTACGGAGAAGTTTTTCTTTCCGGAGGAGGATTTTTATTATCCCTATTCCGACTGTGATGACAGGGCTGTATTATTTGCCTACCTTGTCAGGGAACTGGTTGGCTTGAAAGCTGTTGGAGTTGAATATCCCGGTCATGTAGCAACAGCCGTGCATTTCACTGAAGATGTGGATGGAGACTACGTTATCTGGCAAAACGAAAAATACGTGATTGCAGATCCCACCTATATCGGTGCTCCGGTTGGGATGACGATGACCGGGATGGTCAATGAGAAAGCACGGATCATCGAGTTGGTTAATGAAGAGAACATAACCATTCGCTATGCGGATGTCTGGGAAAAGGTGGGAGCTTGTGGTGGGAAACCGGGAGATAACCGGCAAACCGTGGTTACCGATTCCGAAGGAAACTCTTATGTTACCGGTTATTTCAGCGGCAAGGCTGAATTTGGCAACACCTCACTGACTTCGGTAAAAGGCCAGAACGATGTATTCGTTGCGGCTTTCAACTCAAAAGGAATACCTCTCTGGGCCTCGCAGGCAGGAGGTGACCGAAGTGATCTGGGATACAATATTGCCATGGATCAGGATGGGAATCTGTATGTTTCCGGCAGCTTTCACGGAACTATTGCATTCGGGAAACAGTCTTTGAAAGCGCCTGTCTACACTGACCTTTTCATGGCAAAATACACACCTGCCGGAAAACTCCTGTGGGTTAACCAGGCCGGTCTGGATACCACATCGGAGACAAGTGATTACATCTTTGTAACTTCCTTTACCCCTGAAGGAAAGCGGATTTACACCAGGTTATTCCCTGATGACGAAAACTTCACAAATACAGGAATCAGTTTTGATCCGGCAGGAAATGTCTATTATACAGCTTCCTATACCAGTACTGTTGGGTTGAATATCGATATGATCTGGCTGAGTGCCGAGTCTGACTTTAATATTCTTGCTACGTTAAAAAGCGAAACGGACAAGCAAATTTCAACGAACTGTGAAAAGACTATCGCCGGTTTGTTTGGTGCGATAAGCCTGATTCGCATTAATGATCTGACACTTTCCGGAGAAACCGTTCAAACAGCTTTCAGGACCTATAATCCCCAATTCCGTGAGGTTGCACCGAAAGTCTATTCAATCCTTGGAAAAATCAATTTCCTGAAGAACAATGAAGGGATCATAACCGTGATTACAGATGATGGAGATCCTGTTGTTCTTGACAAACTGAAAATATACAATGATGCCAGGTTGAAGGTTACACTCCTACCGTCAGGTGATGCGAAAATTACCATTCTTGAAGGTGTGAAAGTAGGGAAGGCTTTTATCTGGTTCGAGTTGAATTCCATGAAACTCTTCAGGCTCGATGGAAATGTGCTATTCGATTATGATGATGACCACAGTCAGAAGATGCTGAATATGAAGAAAGACATGCTGTTTTAACGTGAAACCGTTGTGAGATCGATCCTTTTTTCGACCTTAAGAAGTGGTGATGTAGTACTCTTCATCCCACGGAAGTTTTCCATAATCCCTCCAACATCTTCTGAGATAATTTCATAACCATCTGCATTCATGGTCACAAGAGGCTGAAAGGGCTGGGTTTGTGCCATTATCTGCAGTGTTTCTGAACCAAAAGGTTCGGCACACACGAAGGGGGTTCGATAACGGATGGCTTTGTTGACGTTTTCGGTGTTAATCTGGAAGTTGTCTGCCAGAAGAGTGCGTATCCCATCTGCGAGATAATAGATCAACCGGACATAGCATGGCTTGTTCACCTGCATGTAGATGTACATTGTATCTCCATCATGAAAAAAAGGATTGTCAGCCCCCCGGTTTGTCCATATAGAAACATCCAGATCGTCGTTGACAACAGGTGTCTCGATAAACTCTTTCTGGCGGGCTATTGCTAAAAGATAGTTTTCAGGGAGAAAAGAGATGCCATTCGATTCAAGCCAGTTCTTAGTTACATACTCTTCCATACTGGAGATGTTTGCTCCGTCATTAATCCGGCGGATATTGGCAATAATTTTGAGATCCTGACCTTCATCCCAGTAAGTACCTGAAAGGATATATACAACCGCTCCCTCCTTCAATGCTTGTCGTCCTGCTTCTTCTGATCGAAGATTGAACCCTGCCTGTGTCATTTTCTGTTCCAGGGTGGCCTGGAGTCTTGAAGCAAACCTGCTTCCCATTGAGGATTCCTGATAAGTAAATGCGCCCATTGTGATAAATCCGTCAAGGGTGGTTCCCTGGATTTGCTGCTTCAGGCCATCCACAAGAAAGTAGCACACTTCATCGAATGAAAGCACCCTTCCTTTTCTGAGGTTATTTATCCCGGCATTAACCTGAAATTCCAACGAAGTACTTTGTGATCCCTCCTGCTCTTTACCAATGGAGATCAGCAGAGCGATATCATTCTCCATCTCACGGAGCATGGGGTAACACTCCTGGTATGCTGATAATGCATTCGCCAAATCACCTGATGCTGCCAGATCTGTTGCCAGTTTTAGCTGCTGAGATATCCGCAATTCTTTATCTTTCAGATTCGCTTTGCATGAGGAGATCAGATCGCTGATGTTCAGCCAGGCGATGGCATAGGCCTCGCCTTTCTTCTTATTTACATACGTTTCCGTTTTTAATCCGGTCAGACTGGCTTCTGCCTGAGAAGTGCTGGCCTGCCTGAAATGCTCCAACGACTCTGAATTCAGGTTCTCGAGGTTGAATGTGGCAGTGCTTTTTATCGTTACCCTGATCTGTTCCACCAGATTTGTTTTGGCAATCTTCACCAACCGGCTAACAATGGGTTCCGGATCATCTCCTTTGGCAAATGACTCGGATCTGAATCCAACCAGGAACTTTGCAGCCGGAAACAATGAAGTTCGATAAACCGGATCGACCCATTCGGGCTCCTGGGAGAATGAAGAGTGAATGGTGAGTAGTGAGAAGTGAATGGTGAACAGAAAAATGAATAGTGGTTTCATTATGGAATTGTTTGATGAAAGCAAATATAATAAATCATGATCAGGTTATAAATGACAAATAGTTCTCCCTGTTTATCGCCTCATATTGAGCATCATACGTTTCTTTCCATGCCTTGGGTGGTTTCTTTGCTGGTCTTGTGAATTTGAACTCATAGCCTGTCAATTGTCCGCCCGTCTCCTCGACATAATCCAGTTCAGCTCCGGTATAAATCCGCCAGAAAAACGCATTTGTTGAAATCCCGGAATAGGCGTGGTATTTCATTCGTTCCGAAATGAGAAAGTTTTCCCATAGTTGTCCGATGTCATTACGGAATGACAATGGATTGAAATTATTGATCAGGAAGTTCCTGATCCCAAGGTCATAAAAGTAATATTTACTCATTTTGCTAACCTCTTTACGTAAATTCCGGCTGAACGCTTTCAGTTTAAAAATGATAAATGTTTCTTCCAGCAAATGCATATACTTTTCAACGCTTTCCCTGTTGAGACGCAATGTATTGCTAAGTTCGTGAATAGAAACTTCCGAACCAATCTGGAAGGCCAGTAGTCGCAGTAAATCATACAGTTTTTCACGGTGACGCAGATTCAATAATTCGAAAATATCCTTAAAAAGGTAAGAACTTCCAATTTCTGTTAATATTCGCTCTTTCCCCTTTAGGTTATGGGTAGTAATCACCTCAGGGTAAGTGCCATAAACGAGAAATTGTTCCAATCTTTCATGAAGTTCAAAAGGAGAGTATAAATTCATCAATTCCATCATTGAAACCGGGAACAGGGTAAATACATTTTTCCGACCGGTCAGAGGCTCAGAGATTTTATCAGCTAAATTGAGAGAGGATGAGCCGGTAACAATGACAGCTAACCCGGGTAATTCATCATGAATGATTTTTAAATTTAACCCGATTTCAGAAATCCGCTGCGCCTCATCTATAAATAAGAGATCATAACCGCTGGTCAGGGATTGTATTTTCAGGACATCCCTGCTTGAGAGCAGATCCAGATATTTTTGCTGGTCGGCATTGACCGCTATTGATTTTATGCCAGACTTTGCAATGATCTCTTTTACCAGGGTGGTCTTCCCTGTTTGCCGTGCTCCATAAATGACAGTTATTTTTTTCATCTCCTTCATCTGTTGAAGGATCTGTGACTCAATTGCCCGGGGAATCATCATCAAATTATTAAATATTAGCGTTAATATCTATGGTTTGCTATACAAATTTAATGGTATTTTTTAAGAAACCAAATAACGTAAATTCTGGTTTTCCCGAAAGGGGTGACTTCACTATTTTATTTCCACTACCGTTACCTTGTTTTTTCTGATTTCAACGGTGGCTTGCCAGGGAGAATCACCTTTCAGTGTGATGTGTTGATTTCCTGATGGGGTATTGTATATCATGACGGTGGTATTCGCCAGAATTGTCCGGTAAAAGACCCAATCGATATAGAGGTCGCCGGAAAATGAAGATATCACCTTGAGTTCTCCCTCCTTTTCTCCCTTCGGGAGGGTTTGGGATTGAGGAGTAGGAGTGATATCCCCTGTTGATCGGGTCTCTCCCTGTTGGGAAGTGAAGGGGGTGCTAGAAGAAGCTGGAGTGGTGGGGGCAGGTAGGATGGTGACGGTTGTGGAGTTAGAGGGCCTGGAATCAGATGAAGATCCCTTACTGCCAACTGCCCCCTGCCCACTGCCAACTGCTGACTGCCCACTGCCCACTGCCGACTGCAAACTGGTAAAGATGATCTCACCTTTATCCAGCCTGGGATTCTGGATCTTCCCAAACTGGGGATGCTGCGTATTCCGCGAATAGTTAATGACACTTTTTTGCAAATATTCTCCAAGTTCCGTGCCGGTAATGTATCCATCCCTGTCATTATCGCCATAGCCATCCAGAGCCTGGATAAACTGTTCACAAAAAATGCTTTTATCGGGAACCTGTTCATCTGCGGATCCGCTTGTAATAAATTGTCTTACGGGTTCAAGCACTTTAGGAGTTAATGGTTCCGGTAATGTTTTTCCTGTAAATAGTGACCCCGAAAAACAGGCATCAAAGATAAAAAGTGCATGATTCGACTGAATTCGTTTGGAATAGAGATCAAACTGAGCAATCTCAATGGCCCTGGCCTGGAATTTTCCCACATCCAGGTGGGGCCTGGGGGCATCAACGGGAATCAGGTATCCGATCAGCTCGCCATAACTGGATTTAGCTGTGTAGCCATGGCCTGCATAATATATAACCAGCCGGTTGCTCCTGTCCTGACCGAAATTTTTAATAAAATCGGTGATGGCATCGTCTAACTGATCCTTTTCGGGATCCCATATTGCCATTACACTGAATCCCTGTTTTTCAAGGGCAGTTCTGATTTTGTACAGATCGTTTGTCACCCCTGGCAACGCAGGCCATCCATTGTTATAGTTGCTGATGCCTATCAGCAATGCGTAACTTTGCTGATACAGAGGAAACGTTGTACCACTAATCGTCACATCCAGGTTACCTGGTTCAGGCTGAGTTAAGGCATCCGGGATCAGGAACAAATAAAAGAGCAGAGACAAATAAACGATTTTCATATCACTTTTCTGTAAGAACCAGCCTGAAGCCTACATCGGAATATTTCGCCTCCTCCCTCAGATCGAACCGGGCGGTATTTCTCAGCATTGATGCATCGTATTTAAAGCTACCGCCACGAACTGCCCGCTCTTTTCCCTTTTGAGGGCCAGCAGGATTTACATGTGTTCCCCTGGTTTTATAAAATGATCCATTGAACCAATCACTGCACCACTCGATTACATTGCCACTCATGTCGAAAATTCCCAGTTCATTTGGTTGTTTTGATCCAACAGGATGGGTCTTTTCCAGGCTGTTCTTTTTCATCCAGCCAGCAGCATCTGCATCATTTCCTCCTGAATAAAGATAGTTCTTGCTTTTATTTCCCCCACGCGACGCATATTCCCATTCCGCCTCTGTTGGAAGCCTGTAGTTCTTCCCTGTTTTCTTATTTAACCTGTCAATAAAGAGCTGGATATCAATATAGCTCACGCGCTCCACCGGACAACTCAGAAATCCTTCAAATGCACTGGGGTTGCTTCCCATTATCTCCTGCCACTCTTTCTGGGTGACTTCAAACTTGCCAATATAAAAATCATCAAGTTTGACAAAGTGAGGAGGCTTTTCATCCCCTTTTCCCTTTTTCGAGCCCATCATAAAAGTGCCTCCTTCTACAAACACCATTGGAGTAAATCCATCTAAATCTTCTTTTTTGATCTTTGTCTCTTCCGGGCGCCTGTCAGGAACTACCGCAACCGGTTCAGCAGCTGGCTTCTGGCGGGAAATCGCATTATCAGAGGGAGGTGGGGTTGGTTTCCGGCTGGATACAGCATCTCTGGTTGGCGGAGGGGTATTGTATGCAACAGTGGGAGGAGGAGTTGTGGCAGTTACTGCAGGAATAACCGCTGTTGAAGCATCAGAAACCGGGAAAACAAAATCGCCCTTATCGAGATTTGGACTGCGGATCTTGCCATATTGCGGGTGCTGCATATTTCGGGTATAATTCACGACAGTCGATTGAAGAAACTCACCCAGTTCACTCCCTGTGATGTAGTTGTTTCGATCGTAATCTGCTTCACCGTCAAGTGCCCTGACAAACTGATCGGCAAAGACACTCTTATCAGGCACCATCTCTTCGGCACTGCCACTGGTAATAAATTGCCGGACAGGAAGTGTAGTCTTGTAGGTGATGATCTCGGGAATAGCACGTGTGCTTGAGAATAGTGATCCCGAGAAGCAGGCATCAAAAATAAACAGGGCATGTTTGGCCTGAAGTCGTCGTGCAAATATCTCAACCTGGGCCATCTCCATGGCGGAGTTCTGGAAACCGGCCGGATCGTAATTTGGATTTGGAGCATTAACAGGGACAATATACCCTAACTCCTCTCCGTAATTGGTCTTCAGCGTATATCCATGACCGGCATAGAAGAAAAGTAACCGGTTGTCCACATTCTGGCCATATTTTGTAATAAAATCTGCGAAAGCCCTGTAAAGCTGCTCTGAAGTTGGATTCATCACGATATCAACCGTAAATCCGTTTCGGCCAAGAGCCTCCTTTACAAGATTTACTTCAGTCCTGACTCCCGGAAGCTGGGTCCATCCTGAAAGATAATCAGAGGCGCCAATAATCAATGCATGGCTGTTACTGTAAAGGGTTGTTGGTTTTCCGTCAAGCTGGACCAGCACGGGTTTCATTCCGCGATCCTGAGCATATGAGACATTCACTGTGCAAAGTGTACAGGAAAATAGAACCAATAAAAAAAAGATGGATTTCATTGCAGTGGTCGTTGAACTGTAGCAAATATAAATAAAACACATGCGTTTTGCAACTTGAAATAGTTCAATTGTTGTGAAATTTCTGTAAATTTGATAACAAAAACAGGTTTGATGACCCATAAAGAGATCGAGAAGAGTATTCGTGGATTGCACCGGGATGTGGCGGCGAGAAGGCTGGTGTTTGCAATAGAGGCACTGAAAGAACTGATCCGGTTAAGTACGGGATCAGACTATTTTTATAAACTTCAATCCATTGAGGATAACTACCGTAATCTTCTGAAATATTCGTTTGAAGGATATGCTGATCCCAGGCGTGATGAGATCCTATGCTCCATTGAGGCCGCTATTCTTAACCTGACTGATGAGTTGACGGGTCATTTGCTTGAGGACTTTTTCCCAAACCAGAAGTTGACCCGCGACCTGCTCAACCATGAGTTTGGAACTGATCCCTCAACCATTGCCGCAAGGATCGACGATATATTCATTTCACATGAAGTTTCCGAACTGATTGAGCGCGAAGCAACTCACTCCTCTCCTGTTTCTGATTCCATATTCAGTCTGATATGGCTATCCCGGGAACTGCAGGATTACCACATCCGGCTGATCCGGCATTTCAACCAGGACGATAATGTAGAATGGCATGAAAAGTGCATGGTTGTCAGCTCACTGACACTCAGCCTGCTCTCTTATTTTGATCCGCAGAAGATCGAACTGCTGTCGGAATTCATTCAAAAGCACCAAAGTCAGGTCTATCACAGGGCCCTCACCGGCTTTGTTCTGGCGCTGTTTTTATACAATGAGCGAATCAGGTTTTACCCCGAATTGGTGAAAATCATAGATAATCTTGCAGGTGAAGAAGATATCAGGAAAGATGTGGAAGCCATCATCCTTCAGCTATTAATGGCTGGTGAAACCGAGCGGATTACCAAAGAGTTTGAACAGGAGGTTCTGCCTGATATGCAGAAGATGATGCCCAAACTGGGAGATAAACTGCAACTCGACGAGGTAGTGGATGAGGATCCGGAGGGGGAGAATCCTGTTTGGAAAGAGATGATTGACGAGGTGCCCGGTTTGTTTGAGAAGATCGAGAAGTTTTCACGGATGCAGATGGAGGGGGCGGATGTTTTCATGAGCACCTTTTCCATGCTGAAACGGTTTGATTTCTTTAACAGAATGCGCAATTGGTTCGTTCCTTTCTATCATGAACACCCATCGCTGCATGAAGGCGGAGACGTGGATAAGGAGATCCGGACACGCCTGACTGAGGGGTTGGAGAAAGCCTTCTATATATGCAATTCCGACAAGTACTCCTTTGCGCTAAACTTCAAGGCGATTCCATCTCAGCAGCGTTCTATGATCGTCACTCATTTTGAAGCGGAACTTGAACAGATGAAAGAGATGGCATCCGAAGAGGAGATTCTTGATCCTGCTATGATCTCAAATGCCATTTTTACCCAGTATATCCAGGACCTATACCGGTTTTACAAACTCTATCCCCAAAAGGAGGAGTTTGACGATATCTTCAAATGGAAGCTCCGTTACACCGGATTGGGATTTCTGCAACGGTTTTCCGATCAGGAGAGTTTTCCAGAGCAACTGGCTGCCTTTTACTTCTCCAGGGACCATTGGGATGAGGCGATTGCCCTGTATACCTATCAGAAAACGACAGGAAAACCCAGCAGTCAACTATACCAGAAGCTCGGCTATGCATGGCAAAAAAATAAACAATGGGAAGAGGCACTCAACGCTTATAAGAAGGCGGAACTCTTTGACACTGACCGTTTATGGGTTCTGAAAAAACTGGTCTGGTGCTCTATCCGGCTGGAGGATTACACAGGAGCGCTTGCTTATCTCCTGGAGGCGGTGAAGCTGCAACCTGATGACCTGAACCTGCTGTCGCAGGCCGGACAGTGTCATCTGAATCTAAAAGACTACAGTAAGGCAATCCGCTATTACAGTCAGGTATGGAGTGCCTCACCGGGAAATATGAAGGCACTACGGCCGATAGCATACTGTAAATTCACCCTTGGACTTATCGAAGAGGCGGCAGAATCTTATAAGGAGATCATGGAATCAGGAGAAACCAATACTCCCTATGATTTCATGAATGCAGGACATGTAGCTTTGTGCCTGAGAGAAAAGGAGATGGCACTGAACCACTACAAATCAGCATTAGGCTTGAAAGGTTTTACAAAGGAGTTGTTTGTTGAAGCATTCGAAGAGGACTCTCCCTATTTGATGCAACACGGCATCAGGGAAGAGGATATACCATTAATCATCGATTATCTGTTCTTCCCGGGCTGAGGATTCCTAATAGAGTTCTGAATCATTCCTGTACCCTGGTTTATCCTGGTACCAGTCATCATAAAAGAGCCCTTTACTTTCAGCCCATTCCACGAAATGATTGTAAGCATCAACGATCTCTGTCTGCTCTTTGGGGTAGGCAAAACTTTCATAGATATTGATCGCCCAGGGCAGGTTGTTTGAGGTTTTATAATACTTCCCTGTTACCAGGTCGCTATCGTCCTGTCCTTGCCCAAAATAGCTTTGATCTGCCAGACTTGTCGGAGGTTTGTCAGGGAGGTGCACCTCTATATCGCGGTTCAGGTCAACGATAAGGAACGGATTGAACTGCTCGATGCCCACCTGGTCTTTTGTATAGGTCAGTGATGTGAATTCCATATATATATCGACAGTAACCGGAGTTACATATGGTCCAGTGGGGTCGGTGTTTACTCCAACACCGGTCCCCGGCCACGGCATAAGCCTGTATGCATCATCCCAGACAATAATTGTTGGCCGGGTTTGTCCCAATTCAAGACCGTTTGCACCATCAAGAGCAATATAACTCCCTCCCCCAATATTGCTGCCTGACACATCAAGATGTGCCGGACTTACATTGTCATTTGGAAGCTGAAATCCAAACCCGTTGTGTAATGTAGCGCCAAAAGCTTTGATGATAAAGGTGGCAAAGATCTCAACGACTTTGTTTGAAGCATTGCTCACCGTCTTGAAACGGTAGTCGCATACCAGGTCGTTAAAGTCATAATCTCCCTTTCCCGGCCACAGGTCTTCATAGGCCAGGGTTCCATATCCGGGAGCAGGATAAAAATTATTGAATGCACGTGTGGCATCTGTTGGATAATCATCATCCACATCGGCAACACCATCACCATCGGTATCTACAGGAGCCGCTGAAGATTCATATGGGCCCATATCCACTGTTCCTTCCTGAATCCGTGTATTGCCGTCAAGATCCGTAACGGTAGCCATCCATCCTGCATTCAGACCGGTGTTGATACAAGGTGACCCTGCCTGGAGATGATAATCCTCTGAACCCGGGGCAATGCTTACAAACATGGGTAAAGCAGAGATGCAGTTTGTACTGTAACCACCCGGAATTGCAGGTGTAGAGTTACAGTTGTAGTAATGGTATCCACTACCATTAACAGTATAATTGGCGCTTCCGGTATTGTAATAGATGATTGTATTGTAGATCTGGCTGTTGTTGCGTGTACGGATCCCTGCACCATCCGGACAGGAGTTATTCACTATCACGCAGTTGTATACCGTTCCGGCATTCCAGATGTTAATTCCACCCCCATATTGTATTGATGTATTCCCGGTCACCTCACAGTTCCGTGCAGTCCCTCCGTTTAACAACCGGATGCCTCCTCCATATCCGTTGGCCCCATTATTACTGGCAAGATTATCAAATATTTTACAGTTCTGTACAAGACCACTGTTGTCAATGGCTACACCACCGCCATCACGTGCCTGGTTTTCGGTAATGATACAATTTTGTACAGTCCCTCCACTGATGATGTGTACACCACCACCAAAGGAACCAGGGTTGTACCCATTTCTGATTGTGAACCCATCCACCACGGCATCAGCATGGTTAATTTCGAAACATTTGGTGGCGTTATTGCCATCCACGATAACTGCGGATGATCCATTGATGCTTCGGATTGTGATCCCGATTGTTACCGTGATCTTTGAAGATAAAACATAGGTCCCGTCATCCACCAGGATCAGATCTCCGGCAGTGGATGCCCCGATCGCTGTCTGGAAGGAGTTGGCTGCAGTAGCCAGGCTAGTATAAGGAGCTGTATTACTTCCGGAAGGTGACACATAGCGGGTAGTTGCGAACAGGGTTCCCGAAATTGTCAGCAACAGAATTAACGCGGTCAGTATTGATTTCGTTTTCATGATGCCTCTTTTTATTTAAAGTTATAGTCCAACCTGTTACCATTAATAGAAACGACATGAACCACACCTTTGAAGGTAAGTTTTACCTCACGAATATACGAAGGGACAGTGATTTCTGTTGTAAAGCCAGAGCCGGAAGATACCATCCCTTTGTAAAAATTAAAGTCTCCTTCAACCGGTTTGATATATACGACACCAGTGCTTATTGTTGTCAGACTGACATCAATGATTTTTGTGGTTTCCCAGGAAAAATCCGGCCCGGTGTTGATCTCTGACATTGGCTTCGTTTCACCTGCAAATTCCTCCTTCGGATCTTGCTTGCGACAGGAGGTCGTCAGGAATGACACAACAACCAATATGACCGATATAAATTTCAGCGTTTTCATAGCGTTTCTTCTTTAAAAATAGATTTCCACGCTATAAAATTACATTGCGAACATCGTCATATCAACTACCAATAAGTATCTGTAGTCAGTGATCTCGTAACTGTATTACTTTTCCTTAAAAATGTGTATGTGATTTTCGGCGGATTACCGAAATAACTGAATTACAGGCATTTTATAAACAGGAAGGTGAGGCTCTACCTGGTTTGATATTCCTCTTTGCAAATCTTCAACCCGGTTTCATAGATCAGGAACCATCCCCGCTGCACATCCTCAAAGCGCGTGTGTGTTTGTCCGGCTACAAAGCGAAGGACGACCTTATTATTCAGCCTGGTTTGAGTAATAAACACGTTGCCACTCCTGTTCAGCTGTTCAACGATCTTTGAGTTGACAGCATCCACCTCTTTCTCAGAGGTCAGTTTACAGGGACTAAAGCGAAAACAGACAAGGTTAAGCGGTGTCGGAGCCATTAACTCCACTTCCGGAGAGTTGCGAATCTCATCTTTAAGCCATTGTCCGTACTGGATATGGCTGCGGATCTTCTCCTGAAGTCCGCTGATGCCGTAAGTACGGATGACAAACCACAGTTTCAGGGCACGGAACCTCCTTCCGAGGGGAATCCCCCAGTCGCGGTAATTGTTCACCAGTTTGTCTTCCGGCGTCTTCAAGTAATCGGGAAGGATACTAAAGGTGTTGATCAGAGCCTGTTTATCTTTCACAAAGTAGGCTGAACAGTCGAAGTTGGTAAACATCCATTTATGCGGGTTAAAGACAAACGAGTCAGCCAATTCCACCCCTTTGCTCATCCAGCGCATCTCAGGCAGGATCAGGGCAGTGCCTGCATAGGAGGCATCAACATGATGCCATAATTTATAACGCCGGCAGATAATACCGATCTCTTCAATGGGATCAATGGCAGTGGAACTGGTGGTTCCTATTGTAGAAACCACACATAGGGGTACCAACCCATCTTCCACATCCTTTTGTATCGCCTCTTCAAGCCTTGACGGGATCATTGCGAATTCTTCGTCCACCTCCACTTTAACCAGGTTTTCGATCCCGATGCCGGCAATTTTAACATCTTTATCAATTGAGGAATGCCCTTGTGTTGAGGTGTAAACCCGAAAACGATCCGTTGTTGTATATCCTCTTCTGTTGATCTCAAACCCTGTTCGCTTCTCGCGGGCAGTAAGGATAGCTACTAATGTGGAAGAGGAAGCGGTGTCCTGAATTACTCCGGTAAATGTTGCGGGTAAGCCGAGCATATCCAGTAGCCACTCCATCATCCGTTCTTCCAGCTCTTCGGCAGCCGGCGACGTGAGCCACAACATGCATTGCGCTCCCAGTGTTGCAGTCAACATCTCGGCCAGAATTGATGGTTCGCTGTTGTTGGCCGGGAAATAAGCCAGGAATCCAGGGTGTTGCCAATGCGTCATGCCTGGGACAATCACCGAGCGAAAATCTCCGAAAATGGCCTCAAAGGACTCGGGATGCTCCGGGGCTAAGGATGGCAACTGCTTTTTGATATCCCCCGGTGCGACAGGTGGTACAACAGGAAACTCCCCGACTCCATCCAGGTAATCAGCCATCCAGTCAACCAATTCGTGGGCGTGTTTCCGGAATTCGTTTGTGGTCATTCGTTTACTGTTTAAATAACAAAGTTAACCACAATGAACGAACCGGGAAAGAATTCAGCCCTTTTATCTCTAAGGCCTGGAACGATCCCTAGTGAAGGATAAGCTTTTTACGGCCCACAGCCACTTCTGTTTGTACTTCAACCACATATACACCGGGCGAAACGTGTTCAAGAGTAAATTCCTCCTGATCACTTCCAACCCATCGTTGCTGAAGGACTTGCCTCCCGAACAGATCCAGAATCCTGATGCGTGCAAACTCCGGCCGGGCTTCAGTTAATATCTGAATGGTAAATTTCCCGGACGTTGGATTTGGATACATCAGAAACAAGAGATCCTCTTTGGCTTTTCCCTGAAACTCAGTTGGATCAATGCGTGTATTGGCGACCAAAGCCGGGTATGCAGGATTCACTGTACTGCAATACTGCCCCGTAGTAGTGATTGAACCCAATAAATATCCACCAGGATCGACTTTTGTCCCTGGCAACAACAGAATATTCCGGCCTGCGATCAATGTAACATTTCCACCGTCAAGGACCGTAAACTGGGTCCCGTTTCCTGCTACTGTGATTGTTTGAGTGGCGTCCCGACAGGTTGTCTGTCCGTTTTGTACGGTAATGCCCTGAAGAGCAGCATACCACAAACAATAATTCATCTCACCTCCAAGCAGGAAGGTCTGAGTGAATTCGAATGTATCCTGAGGGATTTTTGTACAGATATACAGAGGATCCCAGCTGTTAACACAAGGTTGATCGCGGTTGGCCGACCACATGGAGAGCCTTCCGATCTTGTGATTCAATGCGTAATCCCTCACATCAGCGGCATCATCCAGATAGAAGATCTCTCCCGGGACATCGTTTTGACCGATCATCGGGGTTATTCCCACTTTTTCCCAGATAAGGCTGTCAGGAAGCCCAATTCCGGCCTGCAGGTAAATGCTCTTTAACTGCAGAAAAAGATTATCAGCCGCCTCCATGGCCCAGTCTCCCATATCCCCTACTCCACCGTAATCCATCGCCATAATGTTGACTACACCCACATCAACACCATGATCAACTGCACTTGTGACTACATTTAACCCATCCAGGGTAAGGCCGAATGGCATAACCGGCAGCGTTAGGGAGACCTCCAGTCCGGGGTTATCATCCTGCAATAGTTTGAGGGCTGCTGAACGTCGATGCACAGATGCAGTGTCTGCCACCATCATTCCTTCAATATCAAAATCGATGGATTGCAGGGAATAGGAATCCACCACCAGCTGATAGGCATTTTTTAACTGTACCGGACTGGTGGCGACGTAAGCAAGTTCTATCCCGTTAGCTCCTCCACAGGAGATGATTATATCTCCCCCGTTAGCCCTCAGTGCGGCAATCTTTGACTGATACCAGGTCATGTCGTATGAACTGTAACCTCCCCAGCAGGGGTTGGGTCCAGTCTGACCCGGATCATCCACGATGAACGCCATTGTATAATAGCAAATCCCTGTCGAATCTGTTTTGGAGATGTCGTAGGGTGGCCAGAGACAGCAGTCGACATAGGGGGCAAAGACCGGACCTGTAGTGGATTGGGCATTACAGGTTGAAGAGTTAGCAGTGAATAGGGAACAAAGAAGGACGAGGGACGAGAGACGAAGGACGAGGGACGAAGGACGAAGTGTATGGAGTGAATTTTTCATGGTTTTGAGGGATTATTTATTATAAGACAGCATTAAATGGAAAAAGGTTGTCTTAATAAACCTGTTTTATTTTTATTTATTCTAAATATAAATTAAATCAATTACTTTTGTTGTTCACAAAATATCCAAAAACATGAAAATAAGTAAATTACTAATGCCAATCCTGATCCTGGGAATAGCAATCGTTGGATTATCCTCCTGCAAGAAAAAAGAGGATGCCCCTCCTGCATCTGATCCGGATCCAATCCTGGGGGGAACCTTTTTATTCACGGGAAACAGCCCCATGGGTGTTTGTTACGGACCTTATCATATCGCTGATTTTAAGACGAATCCATTTGCACAGTATCCCGGAGTTCATATACCCGCATCCCAGATTGATACAGATCTTGGGATGATCGCACAACACTTCTCCTTTTTCAGAACCTATACCATGGCAGATGGGATGGACACTGTACCCTATTTTGCACAAAAACACAACCTCCAGGTGGCTATTGGTGTGTGGGTATGGCCAAACGATGCTGCTAAAACAAAATGGGAGGCTGAAACCGCAGTCAGGCTGGCAAAAAAGTATCCCCAGCAGGTGCGGTGCATTACGGTCAGTAATGAGCCTTCAGGTGCTGGTGTTACTTTTTCCAGGGTTGTAGAAGTTATGAACGACGTGCATGGACTTATGCAGACGGCAGGTATTAACATCCCTTTAACGAGTTGCATCAAAGGGCCTGAAGTTAAAAATGCTCAGGTCATTCTGGACGCCTGCAAGAGCCTGAACGATGCGAAGAACCGGTATATTTTTCTGACGATCTACCCATACGGGGGACAGATTTATAATCCAGTCCCCTATAATACACCTGGCGACATCAAAAAAAACATGGAGTATTCATACGGCAACGCGATGAAACCGTGTGAAGATGCAGGGTTGAAAGTGATCATCGGGGAGATGGGCTGGCCAAGCGGTACTGATGACAATGAAACGCAACTTCCGACCGAATGGGAAAACAACATAAACATGGGCAAGAATTATGCTGCATCCCTCTCGTGGATCAAAGGAGACAACCAGGGGTCAACAGTTTTCCCCCCAAATAAGGTAATCACCACATTCTGGTTTGAGATGTTTGATGAACCATTTAAAGTTGGTGAACCAAGAGGTGTAGGTCCCTGCTGGGGAATTTATTACAACAAAGCAAACCCTGCCCGGAAGTTTGACCCTACCAAGTAGCAATACCAATCCCAATGAAAAAGGGACAGATCTGAATGCCGGAGAATATCAGGATATAAAAAATTGATATATTTGATCATTCTTGGCAATATACCCACTCATGGACCTTTCAGGGAAACCAAACATTCTGGTTGTTGATGATGTGAAATCGAATGTCGACTTCATTGAACTCATCATCAGGCCGTTGAATGTTAACATAATCAAAGCCTATTCAGGGGAAGAAGCATTGAAGGCAATCTGTGGTGTTGAGCTTACACTGGCATTAATTGACATACAGATGCCCGGGATGGACGGGATTGAACTGGCAACCACGATCCTGAAGAAAAACAACCGGGAGCTATTTCCAATTATTTTTATTACTGCCCGTCCCTATGATGAAGAACACCTGGTTAAGTTCTACGAGTCGGGCATCATAGATTATATCGCCAAACCGTTCAGGAAATTTATTCTTGTCAGCAAGATTAAGATTCTCCTGGAGCTGAACAGGCAAAAGCAAGAAATCGCTGTTTCCGAGAAGATGTACAGAATGCTGCTGGATGCAACACCGGAAGGGATTGTCATCATGGACCTTACAGGACGAATACAGGATGCTTCCACCATCTCGTTACAGGTTTTTGGGGTGAAGGATAAAGATGATCTCATCGGAAAGGACTTCTTTTCATTTGTCTCAACAGAGGATCGTCCCAGGTTCCAGGAGGTCATTGATACAACCATCCGGGATGGGCTGATCAGGAATGTTGAATTCAGACTGATAAAAACCAGAGTAATTCATTTTATCAGTGAAGTAAGTACGACACTGATCCATGATAATGATGGAAATCCAAATGCATTCATGGCGATTATCCGGGATATTTCACATCGAAAAAAGACTGAGCAGCAACGAATCCAAACGGAGCGTATGGCAAGTCTGGGTGAAATGGCTTCGGGGATAGCTCATGAAATCAATCAACCCCTGAACAACATCTCTATCGGGTTGGAAAATTTATTGGCAGAGATCACCAGCAAAGCGGAGGTTGACCAGGATTATATTGCAAAGAAGAGCCAGCGGGTTTTTGATAATGTGGAAAGAATAGCACACATTATTGATCATATCAGATCGTTTTCCAGGGGGCAGGATGATGATATCCGTTCATCTTTCAAGATTGAGGAAAGCGTCAGGAACAGCGTTGCCATGGTTTCGGAACAATTCAAAGAAAAAAACATTGAATTAAAACTTAACATACAGGACAATATCAGTCTTATTGCAGGAAACACATACAAACTTGAACAGGTAATTGTGAACCTGCTCATTAACGCCAAAGATGCAATAGAGGAGAAAAAAGAGGAACTGAAAACAGAATTTCAAAAATTGGTTGAAATATCCATCAACCAGGAGACGCAGTACATCATTCTGGAAGTCGCCGATAACGGAATCGGGATCAGCCAGGAAAATATTGATCATATCCTGGTTCCTTTTTACACTACCAAGGAGACCGGAAAAGGGCTTGGGCTTCCTATCTCCTATAGAATTATAAAAGAACTAAATGGAACGATGGAGATTCAAAGTGAGCGTTTGAAGGGTACTACGGTCCGTATCATCATTCCTTTAGAGAATGTAAAAACAAGAAAACATGCAGAAAAAGCTTAACGTCCTTATTCTGGATGACGACCGGGATTTTACAGAGGAGCTTGCAGAGTTTTTCAGGCGTTCGGAATTTAATACGTTACAGGCCAACACCGGAAAGGAGGGATTATCTTTATTAGAAAAAGAGGAGATTGACCTGCTGATTCTGGATGTCAGGCTTCCAGGAATTAGTGGGCTGGATGTTCTCAAGGAGGTAAAGGTGAACTTTCCTAACCTTGAAGTGATCATGGTTTCTGCGCATGGAGATATGGAAACAGTAATCAAGGCCATGCGTATGGGAGCTATTGACTATCTCCGCAAACCATTCCGCCATATAGACATCCAGATTGCGATTGAGCGTACAGAAAAATTTCTCCATCTCCAGCGCAGAATCAGTCAGATTGAAGAAGAATACTCGCTGATATCCAAAACATTGGAAGAGAGGATTGACCGGCACTTGATTGGAGTCAGCCGGCAAATCAAGGAGGTAATTGAACTGGCTATGACTGCTGCGAAGTTTTCCGACACCAATGTCCTGATCACCGGTGAAAGTGGAACAGGGAAGGAAAATATTGCCCGTATCATTCATTATGCCAGTGATCGGAAAGACCATATTCTCTATTCGGTAAATAGTGGTTCGGTAACCGAATCCCTTTATGAGAGTGAATTTTTCGGACATAAAAAGGGGTCGTTTACCGGTGCTGACAGTGAGAAAAAAGGATACCTGGAGATTTGTGACCGCGGCACCCTGTTTCTTGATGAAATTGCTGATATGCCATTGAACCTTCAATCAAAAGTTCTACGGGCTATCGAAGAGAAGAAATTTAGCCGGGTTGGTGACACTGAACAGATTTCATCCGATTTCAGGATCATCTCGGCAACCAATCATAACCTGGAACTCCTTGTCGGAGAGAAGAAGTTCAGGCTGGATCTCATGCATCGCCTGAATACGCTGAACATTCATATTCCTCCCCTCAGAGAGCGTAAGGAGGACATTGAACCTCTCCTATCTCTATTTCACCGACCTGTTGTCCAGGAAAATCAACAAACCTACTCCTTCGGTTGATAAAGAGGTAATCCGTGAACTGACAAAGTATGGGTTTCCCGGCAATGTCAGAGAGTTAAAAAACATGACTGAAAGAGCCGTTATTCTTTCTTCTGGAGAAACCCTGGGAATCAAAGATTTTCCTATTAGAATCCCTTCCGGTTCACAAGCTGAAAATATTCCGGCATCTGCAACATTGCGGGAAACAGAAATTAAAATGATACAGCATGCATTGCGCCAATGCGAATACAATCAGAAAGCTGCTGCAGAGATATTGGGGATCACAAGGGATGCTTTGATCCGCAAGCTAAAAAAATACAATATCACCATCAAGCGCGGGATAGAATCCTGAAGTGCGAAATAAACTCCCGGTAAAACCGCACAGGTGTGCGGTTTTTTTATAACATCTCCCGCCCAAACCTTCCTTTTAATTTTCTTTTTCAGCCTTCCTGCCGAAAACACCCAAGCTGAAACCCTCGTCATCAGCGGGTTTCGCTATTGTCATTAGCAGGCACAAAACTTGGTGGCACGTGGTTTGCCTTACAGCCTCATGCGTGTCAAGATTAACTGTTGTTTAATTGCTTCATTTGAAAACCAGGCTGCATCATGTAAGTGGTTCATTTCCTTTTGGGATCTTCATACCTAATGGATCAATTCAGATGCAAAAAGCAACCTGGTTCAACCGACTGACAGCAATCCTTATTTTCCTGGCACTCTCCTTTTTTACAAGCGCTCAAACAACAATCGTTGAATGGACATTCCCGAACAATCCCGACAATGCTACTGCTGACGGGGGGATTCCTGCTAACCTTGGCAAGGTCATTACCACCCACGGCGGGGTAAGTCCTCCGACCTTCGGAGAAGAGGGTAATACGACCAACTGTGCTTCATCGAACCTTTGGGCAAGCGGAGCCTATACCAAGTACTGGCAAATTCAGTTCACAACCCTGGGGTATGGCAACCTCACCGTTGAGTCATGGCAGAATTCCTTCAGTCCCAGCGATTTCGGGCCAAAATACTTCGACATACAGTATCGGATAGGTATGGCAGGGCCGTGGACAACATTTACCACCTTCCTGATCTGGACAGGAAACCACTGGTTCCAGATGGCGCCGGCTTCCCTTCCGCCCATCTGCGACAACAAGACAACGATCTGTGTGCGCTGGCTGATGACCTCCAATGAACCTACCCAGGGCAGTGGTTTGGTACAGGATGAGGCCTTCAATCGTATTGACGACATCTACGTAAAAAGTTATTGCCCTTTGCCGGTTCCTGCAGGGAGTATTACCGGCATACCCTCTGTTTGTGTGGGTCAGAGCGGAGTCCCCTACTCCATCGCACCCATTGCCAACGCAACCAGTTACAATTGGTCTTATAGTGGGACAGGGGTCACTATCATCGGCTCTTCAAACGCCATCACCATCAATTTCGCACTGAATGCTACCTCAGGGATTCTGACTGTTTCAGGAATCAACACCTGTGGCAACGGACCTGTATCACCTGACTATACGATCACGGTGAACCCGATCCCGTTGGTTTCAGCCGATCCAATGTCACAAACTACCTGTCCGGGAGCAGCCATAACTCCAATAGTGCTTACCAACACCAATAATGTTCCAGGTACAACTTTTTCATGGTCAAGAGATAACACCACAGTTCTCACAGGGATACCTTCATCAGGAGCCGGGAGTCCCATTACCGGCACACT
Source organism: uncultured Bacteroidota bacterium (assembly GCA_937900965.1). Classification (GTDB taxonomy): domain Bacteria; phylum Bacteroidota; class Bacteroidia; order Bacteroidales; family FEN-979; genus QYOJ01. Next base: position 105,293 of record CALCGJ010000031.1, read on the forward strand.
TTACAGTTCAAATCCACAAATCCCTGAAACAACCACCTTTTCAATCACTGCCAATGCCAATGGATGCAGTTCTAATACGACCGCCTCTATTGGGGTTCTTGACAATACCCCTCCCCTTTTCATCAGTTTTCCCAACCCGGTTCACTGGTGTGTTCAGGATATTATTGAGGCAAACTGGGACGGCATGGGCGATATCACACCTGAACGCCCCGACTGGTTTACCTTCCTGGCAGGAGGCACTACCTTCGACCTGGATCCTTCCACCTTTTTCGACAACTGCACCGCTGCTACTGACCTGGTACTCCACTGGCAAATCGACCTGGCCGGAGGAGGAATCATTACAGGCAGCGGGCAGATATCCACATATCCTTCAAACATTCAATTCCCCGTTGGGGACAATACGATCACTTACTGGCTTGAAGATGAATCAGGCAACCTGACGCCGGCCGGAAACCGGGCTGTTGTAAATGTTACCGTTCATGCCAGGCCAGATATCACACGAGATTTCTAAACATTAACACAGTAATAATTAAAAACAAAGCGTATGAAAAAAACACGAAGTAAATCAAACAACAAAACGACACAGGAAACAAACACAAAAATCGACACACAAACAAAAACAAAAACACAAACATTCATTATTAACCAAAACCTCAAAACCATGAAAAAACAATTATTATTTACTCTGATGGCATTATTTGCCGGATTGACAACTGCTGTAGCTCAAACCTGTACACCAGGACCTTTGTCTCCCTCAGCAGGAACACCTTATACATATAAGGTATTGATTGGGAACCCACCCTACAATGGGACAACCGGGGATTTCACCTGGTATGTTACTACCAATGTTGACCTGCTCAGTGCAACGGGAGTTTTACCAAGTCCCGGAACTGAAATCATTGCTTCGGGTGTTTATAATGCAGCGGCAACAGGTCAGGATACAATTGGCATCACCTGGACAGCCCAGGCTATCGTGAATGGTATGACTACCCCCTACTACCTTGTTGTGCAATTTGCCGGAAATAACGGGACCTGCGACGCCATGAACATGAAAGTATGGGAAATTATTCCTATTAATACCTTCCTGCTTGCCATTAACAGCATGGGTGGAGAAGGTGGTGACGGAACCTATTGTGCAGCCGATGTCTCTGGTGCAATCGTTACTCCGGGTGCAAGTCCGACAGTCGCTTATGAGTATGGCACGAACGTCCTCTATGCCCGCATCAATGCATCTAACTATACAGGAGACTGGAAGCCTTCATTCCGTATTGAAGGTCTTGATGCTGTCCAAACACTAGCCGGCGTGACATGGGCTACCGATTCGCTTTTTACTGTTGAGCACACAACAACACTTGTTGGCAATGTGGCTACTTCAACAGATCTTGCTACAGCTGCATATGACGGAAGCCTCCCTATTTATGTAAAATTCGAAGTGGATAACAACTATTTCGAGACCCTGGCAGATCTGCCTATTACAATTGGTGTTGACGGTGTTATTGAAGTAGGAGCAACCAGTCTTGACGACGTAATCTCCGATACAGATTGTAACCCGGAAATTGCCTTTGGAAAGGATGTTGCTCAGACTATTATGGCTCGTCCTACAGTTACTCCTGATCCAGCCACCGGTCCGTTTATCGTCAAGAATCCATAAGGGATTGGCGTTTTGTTAATCTACTGTTACGAGTTGATTTGAAGTTCAGCTTGAATTGAAATCTATTACCATAGTCCCGGAGAATAGACCGGGTACTATTAGGATACTGATATAGCCAATTGGTCCGAAAGAGCCGGATGATTCTGTTGATGGGATTCGTTGGTGTTGTGAAAAATATAAATGATGGTTTGATACCGTGATACAATCATTACATATCATCAAACGCTTCGCCTTTGCATTGGTGCTGTCGCTCCTAGCTGTAATGACAAGTACAGCGCAGGAAGGAACAGCAGTAGTGGAGGGTGAAGTATTCACGCTCGGCGTGATAGGGGTGCCTGGAGAGATCTATGAATGGAATGTATATACCGACCATACCCTTCTGATTCAGGCAGTGCCTCCCGATGTTGTATTCACAGGTGGTAATACAGGGGCTGCTGTTCAGGTATTATGGGCTAAGAAAGGGACCTATTATTATACTGTTACTGCATATAATTTCCAGGGCTGCATGAACCTGAAGGTAGGGATGATCACGGTTAGCGAGTTAAAACTGGGACCCGCTATTGCAATCACTGTCAACAGGAATCCTGTCTGCATAGGTACGCGGGTCGTCTATTTGGCTACAGTCAAAGATCCAGGCAAAGATCCTGTTTATCAATGGTATAAAAATGGAATTAAGGTTGGCTTGAATATGCCGACCTATATTGATTTTCACCCGGAGAATAACGACGAAATATATTGCGAACTGCTTTCCAGACCTGTAAAAGTGGGACCAATCTCTGTCGAATCCAATATGATCACAATGACAGTTTATGAAGTAAAAGCCGGATTTTCTATCGTTGAGAACGTAGGTGGGATTAAAGGGCGCACAAGATTCGTCAACAAATCCTCCGGGGCAGATTTCTATAACTGGCGGTTTGGTAACGGGCAATCTTCTGAAGAAGAGAACCCTGTTGTTACCTATGATGAAGACGGAATCTACCCCATCAGACTCACTGCAACAAATTACATCAACTGCGTGGACACCTGTTCCAAAGACTTCAACATGCTATTCAAAGGGTTGTTTATTCCCAATGGATTTGCTCCTACTGTCACAAATGAATTGGGTGGTCAATTCAAACCTGTAGGTGTTAACCTGAAATATTATCGGATTGAGGTTTATGACAATTGGGGACATATGCTCTGGGCATCTACAGCTCTTGATGAAAATGGCCGGCCTGTTGAATCATGGGACGGCACTTACGAGGGGAAACTCCTGCCGCAGGGGACTTACATGTGGAAAGTGCATGCAGTATTCATGGATAATACAATCTGGCAAGGTTCTGATATAGGCAAAGGAGAGGGCAAGACCATCGGTACCGTAACCATATTAAAATAACCGTTAAAAGAAGACACAGATGAAAAAGAGACTAACAATTCCAACCTGTATGGCCCTTGGGCTCTTTCTAACGATGTCAACAATCCGGGGACAAGATCCGAACTATTCGCAATGGATAAATGCGCCATTGTACTACAATCCCGCTTACACGGGGTTAAACACCGGAATTCGGGCAAGGTTCTCCTATCGGGACCAGTGGCCCAATCTCCCTGTGGATTACCAGACGCTCTATTTCTCAGCAGACTACGGGGACAGGAATCTTCCCGGTTCGGGAGGAATAGGCCTGATCGTCAACAGGGATAATGAAGGTATTGGATTCATCAAAAATCTCTCTGCAGGCATCACGATCTCTGCGAGAATCCGGATTACATCCAACCTTATTTGTCAGGTTGGGATAAAATCCTCAATAGTACAGAAGTGGATGACCTGGAGTGATTTTGTATTCAGTGATCAATTGAATGAGAGATATGGAAACATCTATTCTACTGCACTGGTACCGCCCGAATATACGAAACGGTTATTCCCTGATTTCGGCATCGGGGGTTTGGTTAAATTTATCTCAGGGAATGGAGCCCTTTCAGGTACAGCAGGATTTGCAGTTGATCACATTTTCCAACCCGACGAATCTTTCTACAGGTTATCTAAATCTCCCCTGCCGAGAAAGTATGTCGGTCATCTTGATCTTGTTTTAGCTTTGGGGAGAGGGCCCTCCTCCAGCCAGAATCCGGTTATTGGTTTTGGAGATCCCCTGCTGATCAATCCGGGAGTCATCTATCAGAATCAGCATGGCATGAGTTCACTTCAGGCTGGAATGAACATGTTGAAATACAATGTTTACTTTGGAGGGTACTTCAAATACAGTCATCAGAAGCAGACATCCACCTCAATGATGCTTCTTGCCGGGTACAGGTATATAATGGCTGAAGGGATGAGCCTGAAGTTTATGTACAGTTATGATATTCAGGTATCCGGGCACCTTCAGGGAACCGGAGGAGCTCATGAGATCAGCCTGATCCTTGAGTTCCAAAATATTAGTACTCCCGGAAAAAACCGGTACGAAGAATGTATCCTGGTAGAGAGTTCACATTCGAAAGTTTCTGCATTAGAGTGCAGTTCTTTTTAACCGGCTGTATTAAAAAATTACTATTTTCGCTTCACTTAAATCCTACCGTGAAGCATGAACAAGCAGAAAAAAAGGGCCTTCCCCAACACCTATGTCATTGTTTTCTTTATAATCATTTTCGCTGCTCTCCTGACCTGGTTCCTTCCCGGTGGGACCTTCGACAGGCAACCCGTTGTGGTTAGCGGCATTGAACGACAGGTGATCAATCCCGAAAGTTTCCATTTCACCGGCAATTCGCCACAGACCTGGGAGATTTTCTCAGCCATTTTCGATGGGTTTGTGGACAAAGCGGACATCATCGTCTTCATCCTGCTTATCGGAGGTGCCTTCTGGATTATGAACAAAACCAGGGCAATAGATATGGGGATCTATGCATTCCTCCGCTTCACCAAGCGGATGGAGCATAACCGCCTGCTGCGATACATGGGAGTTGACAACCTCATTGTTGTATTTATCATGCTGATGTTCAGCATCTTTGGCGCTGTATTTGGCATGAGTGAAGAGACTATTGCTTTCACAATCATCTTTGTCCCTCTTGCCGTTAAAATGGGATATGACTCCATTGTAGGGGTGAGTTTTTGTTTTGTGGCTGCCGGACTTGGCTTCACCGGGGCTATCCTGAATCCCTTCACAATCGGGATAGCTCAGGGCTTATCTGACCTCCCCCTCTTTTCCGGTATTGAATACCGCTTTATCTGTTTCATCATCATTAACGTGATCGGGATCGGATATATACTGAGGTATGCCAACAAGGTCAAACGTGATCCGAAAAAATCATTGGTTTACGAAGAGGATGCTTATTGGCGGGAGTCAACCGGACAGGAGGAGGAGCAGATCTCCTTTCAAACCCCGTTGTCGGCCTGGTTGGTTTTCGGCGCTATTCAAATCTGTCTGATCATTTATGCAGTCATCTATCCGCAATCCACTATCCACATTGGGAACCTCTCCTGGACTTTTCCTATCCTTCCTGTTCTGGCCGGTTTATTTCTTCTGACCAGCGCTTTGTCATTGTTAAAAACTGTACAGTTCTTTATCCTCAACCTGCTCGCTTTCACTATCATCTTTCTGATTGTAGGGGTTATGGGATATGGCTGGTATGTGATGGAGATAGCCACCCTCTTCTTTGTGATGGGCCTTACTTCAGGATTGGCCATGAATTACTCTCTGAACGAGATCACAAAGTACTTCCTCGATGGAGTAAAGGATATTCTCTCCGCTGCCCTGATCGTAGGGCTGGCAGGTGGAATCATCATAATCTTAAAAAACGGCAAGGTGATTGACACCCTTCTCTACTACGTTGCCAGTGGAATGGCAGACTGGGGCCGGTTTACCTCTGTGAGCATGATGTATGTTATCCAGACTTTTATCAACCTCTTCATGCCTTCAGGCTCTGCCAAAGCAGCATTGACCATGCCAATCATGTCGCAGTTCTCTGACCTGATACAGGTATCCCGTCAGGCTACCGTCATGGCCTTTCAGTTTGGCGACGGATTCACCAATATGATTACCCCTACTTCCGGAGTCCTGATGGGAGTTCTCGGTATCGCACGCATCCCATACTCCAAGTGGGTAAAATGGGTCTTCCCATTTATCCTGATCCTTTTCATTTTAGGGTTTCTGCTTCTGATTCCAACGGTGACGATGGAGTTGAGCGGGTTCTAGGGGCTGGATCCTGGATGCTGGATGCTGGATGCTGGATAACTGGATTGGACTATTTTATTTACCTTTGTGTTATTAAGTCAAGATAAAAATAATTCAAGAGAATTATCCATTCAAGAAAAACTTTTAAAGATGAAAAGATACTTAAGATTAATGCCATTGGGAATGATCGTTGTTCTTGCTTTACTGGTCTTTAACCGGTGTAAGAAAGATTCAACCCCTGCCAACCCCACCAGCAATGAAATTCTGATTGGTGCATTGCTCCCTCTTTCGACATATGACGAAAACCTCCTCGGAAAAACGGCCATGGAATTCGCAGTGAATGATTTCAATGCGCTCATGGCTACCGCTGGCAATCCCATTCGTCTCAGACTGGCTCTAGAGGGCACTGACTCGGATTCTGCAAAAACTGTGGAGACTGTCACCTCATTATACAACAGGGGTGTGAGACTGCTTGCGGGTCTACCCAGTTCCAGCATGGAACTCGGAGCCATCATGACGTATATTAATGATCATGAGATGCTGATGTTGAATGCATACAGCACAGCACCTTCGCTGGCCATTGTTGGAGATAATATTTTTCGACTTGTGACAGATGATACGAAGCAATCAAAAGCGATCAGTAAATACCTGAATTTTGACGGGATAGAAGCTGTCATCGTGGTTTGGAGAAACGACAACTACGGACAAGGTCTTTCCGATGCCTTCATACCTGATTTTGAAGCGTCGGGTGGGAATATTATCAATTCGGTCGGTTATCCTGTAAGCACCGCTGATTTCTCGTCATTAGCCGGTAATTTGAATAATCAGATAATCCTGGCCAAAGCACAATATGGAGCCGATAAAGTTGGTGTATGCCTGTTCGGTTTTGATGAATCGGCCCTGATGTTTGAAGCTGCCCTGGCGCAGTCAGACCTGGCTACTGTTCAATGGTACGGCTGTGACGGGAATGCTGTCCTAAACGACATCGCAACCAATCCCCAGACGGCCGGTTTTGCCGTACAGGTAAATTTTACGGCTCCTAATGTAGGTATTGGAACGGCAGATTTCACTCCGAAGAATGCAGCAGAATTGTCGGCAAGAATTCAACAGGCAACCGGACTTCAACCCAATGTGAACACTCTCACTGCATATGACGCTGTACGAATTATGGGCTACTGCTACCTGGCTGCTGACAACCTGCAGATTTCCAGTATGAAAAACGTGCTTCCCCAAATATGCGCCTCCTACAACTATCTGGGGATCTCACGGGAACTTAACGATGCCGGGGATCTGTTAAATGCCAATTATATCTTCTGGCGGATCGAACCAGTAACCGGGTCCACCTATGACTGGAATACCTATGCCACCTATTTCGCTGACGGGGAATATATTGAGCTGAAGCATTGACAGGAACTGAACTGATACCTATTACCAGCCTGGAGAACTACTGGACAACAGGTTTTATGCCTGCTCTTTTATAATCAATTTTTTCCCGTTCTGTCCGTTGAGGGATATATTTCTTATGATGAATGTTAAGAAAGAATAGATTTGAAGTTACCGAGATCCGGGTAGCAGGATAAAAATCATTCCAGGGTATGATATTCGAATGTCCAATTGGGAGAACTCCGTCTTTGCTTTTATTCCAAGCAAATATGTCGAAGAGATGGTATCTTCTTTTGATGACACGAAATGGAGCGCCTTTTATTAACCCCTTGAGGCGTGTGGAGTCGCGTTTAGCCTGATCAAATGACCTGGGATTGAAATCTATCATCACCTGGATATCATGCCAGGGAGAGATGTGTGTAATGAAGTACCTCTTCACCAGGCGAAACCGTTTCGATTTCAGATGGGTGGCAAGAGTCTCCAGGTTATCAATGAATACGGCAATATCGAAATCATTATGGTACCTGTAGAAATCACCAATACTCCAGGCTATACCAGCCCCTCCTGTGAAATAGGCCTGACAGGTCATCCCCTGAAAAAGCGTTACCAACTTCTCTGCATCTTCGAGTTGACGAACGTTAACCCCATAGGTAAATTTTCCTTTACGACGGGTAATTATGATCGTGGCTGAAAAAAGTTTTCGCAAATTCACCAGACAACTTTTAGGTGTGAAAATAATCAATTTATTATAACTTGCATCGCCTGTACCCGGATCATGGAACAACTTTCAGCCTTCATATTATCAAAGGACAGTGAGACTCACCTGCCCGAAATATTAAATGCTCTTTCAACCGTCTCAGATGAAATACTAATAATAGAAAGCGGTATCACTGGAAAATCAGAGTCTTTCGCAGGTAATTTTGAAAAGGCGAGGGTTATTTATAAAGAATTTGGAAATTTCAGGGATCAACGAACTTTTGCGACCGATTGCTGTATGCATGACATGGTTTTATTTGTTGATTCGGACGAGATTCCTGATGATAATTTCCTGAAATCTATCCATGAACTTAAACAAAGTAGTTTTGAGCATGATGCATATACGGTTTCCAGAAAGTGGAATGTTCTGGGAAAAAATGTTCACTGTATGTACCCGGTAACCTCGCCCGATAACCCTGTTAAACTATTCAGAAAGAGCCGTGTTTCTTTTTCTTCATCCAATTTAGTCCATGAATCCCCCAAAGGATATCGCTCTGTTGGACGTCTTGGAGGAAGCATCAATCACATCACCATGAGGACGAAAGAGGAGTTAAAGTCAAAACTTGAATCGTATACAAACTTCGCATCTCATGATTTAATACTTAAAAGGAAAAAAGTTAACCGATTTAACATGCTGTTCTCTCCAGTTGGTGCTTTTTTTAAATGGTATTTTTTCCGCGGAGGATATAAAGATGGCTATATCGGGTTGATACTCGGAGGTTATTCCTATCAGTATACACTCAGGAAGTATCTCAAAGCAAATAAGCTGCTTATCAATGGTTCTTAACTGTCTGACAGTAAATCCATTTCTAAAGGCACATTCCTTCCCCAGGAATATAATTGATGCATAACCTGGAATGATCTGCTCAATATTTACAGAGAATGTTTCATAA
>CALCGJ010000032.1 GCA_937900965.1 uncultured Bacteroidota bacterium
GTGTCCATTCGCCAGAAAATGCAAGAGTTGGGCTGCTGCGTGATTATTCCTACTTATAACAACGCAGGCACCCTGGAAAATGTGATCCGGGGTGTGCATGATTATACCAGTGATATCATCGTGGTTAATGATGGCTCAACGGATGAAACCGAGGAGATCCTTGGCAAGTTGGCAGTAGGCAGTGGGCAGTTCCCAGTTGGCAGTGGGCAGTTGGCAGTGGGCAGTAAACACCACAGCACCACGGCACCACGGCACCACGGCACCACAACACCACTGCGCTTTATCACCATAAAAAAAAACACTGGCAAAGGCTTCGCGCTTCGGCAGGGCTTCAACTACGCTATTCAACAAGGGTACAAATACGCCATCACCATAGACAGTGACGGTCAGCATTTTCCGGAAGATATTCCAAAATTCATTGAAGCTATTGAGAAGCATCCAGATTCGATCGTGATTGGTGCCCGTGATATGAACCAGGAGGATGTTCCGGGAACCAGCAGTTTTGGGCATTCGTTCTCGATTTTCTGGTTCAGGGTGGAGACAGGTTTAAAAATCGCGGACGTACAATCGGGTTATCGGCTCTATCCGCTGAAGAAAATCGGCATGATAAAGCACTTTTTCTCCAGGAAATATGAGTTTGAAGTTGAAGTGCTGGTAAGGCTTGCCTGGAGGGGTGTATCTATAGTTTCAGTTCCGGTACAGATCTGGTATGCACCAAAAGGTGAACGGGTTTCGCACTTCAGAAAAGGACGTGATTTTGCCCGCACAACCCTGCTCAATATCATCCTTGTGTTTTCTGCACTCCTCTGGATCAGGCCTTTCCATTTTGCCAGGACATTGCGTAAAAAAAGTTTCAAGGAGATCATCAGAGAGTATTTTATCAATAGCAAAGACTCCAATGCGAAACTGGCGTGGTCTGTTGTGTTGGGAACCTTCATCGGTGTGTCACCCTTCTGGGGTTATCAGATGGTAGTTGCAGTTTTTCTGGCTCATCTCCTCAGGTTAAATAAATTCGTTGCCCTCGTAACATCCAACATCAGCATCCCTCCAATGATTCCTATCATAATTTTCATCAGTTATCTGGTTGGAGGGTACGTGCTCGGGATTGAAATTTCCCATCTGGAATACTCATCAGGGATCGACTTCGGGTGGATCAAGCAAAACCTGATCCAATACATAGTGGGGAGTTTTGTTTTTGGCGCACTACTGGCACCCGTTTCAGGCCTCGTTACTTATACTCTACTGGCTATCTTTAGAAAAAAGGCTCAGATGAAAGAGATGGAAAGGAATTAACCGAACAGGTACAATATGGCTGCCATCTTCATCCTTATTTACCAGTTTTTCAAACAACACCGATGGGCTTTCTGGCTCTTCCTGGCATTGACAGTCGCGTTTATTTTACTCTTTGCTTCACAGGTGCGACTGGAAGAGAATATCTCCGGGATTACTTCACAGGATGACAGTCTCCATCAGGATGAGTATGTGATCCGGAATTTTAAATTTGCCGAAAAACTGGTCATCCATATCCGTCAGTGTGACAGTCTTGCCCCTCCTTCTCCAGACAACCTGATTGCACTGGCCAATAAACTTTGCGACAGTCTGACAGCCAGACTCGATTCCTCATACATTCAATCGATATTCCTGAGAGCAGAAGAGAACCTTTTGCCGATGGCTTTAGCTCACATCGACAATCACATTCCTATCTTTCTGGATGAAGAGGACTATCTGAGTCTTGACAGCCTGGGTCATAACAAGAGGTTGGAATCCATAGTAAGGAGAAACTATAAGATCTTAGTCTCCCCTGCCAGTATGGTGATGAAACACCGACTGGTAGCAGATCCTCTTGGGATTTCCAACGACGCCCTGAAAAAGCTGCAAAGCCTACAGGTAGACGACAACTATATGCTGCGGGACGGTTATATCTTTTCTCAGGATGGCAGACATCTGCTTTTCTTCATCACACCTGCCAATCCCCCCAGCGAAACCAGTATGAACGCGAAGTTGATTCTGACACTGGATCAATTGATCGATCAGCTGGTTACAAATAATGGGATATCCGTTTCAGAGGCTCCTCTCTCTGCCGAGATAGATTATTTCGGCTCAGTAGCCATTGCCGTAGGAAATGCGAATCAAATAAAAACCGATATCATTCTTAGCCTTTCTCTCGCACTGATTTTTATCCTGTTGCTGATCGGATGGTACTTTCGTAGTGCGGCTATTCCACTGCTTGGGTTCATTCCTGCATTTTTTGGAGGAGGCCTGGCACTCAGCGTATTGTATCTTGTAAAAGGGAGTGTTTCAGCTATTGCCCTTGGGATTGGCTCTGTGATTCTTGGGTTGATCATTGATTATGCGTTGTATATGATCAACCATTATCGAAACAAACAAAATGTGGAAGAGGTGATCCGTGATATGGCCCAAACCATATTCGTATGCAGCCTTACTTCCATTGGCGCCTTCATTTGTCTGATCTTTCTGAACTCAGCAGTATTGAATGATCTGGGCTGGTTTGCTGCTATCAGTGTGTTTGGTGCCGCTCTCTTTGCACTCATAATCCTCCCGCAATTTCTGGGAAGTTATCTCCTCCATAAAAAGAAGCATAAGCATCGGGAAAATCTCATCGATCGGATTGGATCTATTCAGTTTGGTACAAAAGGGTGGTTGATAGTTGGATTGGCTGTTGCCGGAATCCTTAGCCTCTTTTTTATGAAGAAGGTGGCGTTTGAGACCGACATGAACAGCCTTAACTACATGTCGGACAAGCTTATTAAAGCGGAAAAAGCACTGGATCAAATATCCTTATCATCTCTAAAAAAGGTATATATCGTGTCCACTGGCAACACACTTGACCAGGCGCTGCAATCTAACGAATTGGCTATCAAAAGGCTGAAGAATCTTGAAACACAGGGACAGATCCAGGGTTGGTCGGGAATCAGTACATTTCTTCTCTCCGATTCAATTCAGAGGGAGCGACTTGAAATGTGGCGAAACTTTTGGACTGAAGAGCGAAAAGAACTGGTAATGAGCACGATCCGACAAGCAGGAAATAAGGAAGGGTTTGTACCAAAAGCGTTTGACGGACTTGATACGATGCTGTCGCGATCATATACCATGTTTCCAATACAAGAGAATGTCCGGATAAAAGAGTCTCTTTTTGGTGAGTGGATCAATGAAACGCCAGAACTCATCATGGTGACTGCTGTGGCAAAAGTTACTGAAGAGAGGAAGCCCATTGTATATGAATCCTTCATGAACGACTCCCGGTTTGTGCTGTTCGACCGGCACAATCTAACCAGCCGGTTCGTAGAGAACGTGAGAGTCGATTTCAATACACTTGTTATCCTCTCCATGATCTTCGTATCTGTATTGTTACTTCTCTCATTTGGTCGGGTCGAACTTGGATTTACCACTGCCCTGCCAATGTTTTTTGCCTGGTTGTTAACATTGGGATTTATGGGTCTCTTCGGAATCAAATTCAACATTTTCAATATCATCATCTCCTCCTTTGTTTTTGGATTAGGTGTTGACTACAGTATCCTGATGATGCGCGGGTTGCTGAATGAATACAAAACCGGCATCAGTGATATGAAAACCTACCAGGTCTCTATCCTACTCTCATCAACAACAACGATTATCGGGGTCGCAGCCCTTTTTGCAGCACAACATCCGGCACTCCGGTCAATCGCCCTGATCTCAATAATTGGAGTTTTTTCCGTTGTAATGGTCTCTTTTTCCTATCAAGCGATGCTCGCCAACTGGTTTCTTTTCAAGCCGAAACTCAGAAAAAGCTCCCCTGTGACACTTTTTCTGCTCTATGTAGCCATTGTGGTCGCCTGGATTCCCATTTCTACCATTGCACTAGTTCTTGTTATCTATGGAATAGCGATTAGTCCACTTCTTCCTATTTCAAAGAAAAAAAAACAAGAGATATTTCACAGGATATTCAGTCGTCTCAGTAAGATTTACATCGCAATGAACTTTCCAGGCTTCCACAAGGTAGAGAATCCTTCCGGTGAAACCTTTAAGAAACCTGCAATCATTATCAGTAATCATCAATCCCTTATTGAAACCCCTGCTCTTTTACGGTTAAGTCCGAACATATTGATCTTAACAAATGAATGGGTATACAAGCACTTCGTTTTTGGACCTGTTGCCAGGCTGGCCGGCTTTCCTCCCATGGATGGAGGGATCGATAACTCCCTGGATATCATCAAGCAAAGATTGGATGAAGGTTTCTCTATCCTGATCTTCCCGGAAGGACATCGTTCCAAAGACGGACACATCCAGCGTTTTCACCGCGGGGCTTTTTATATAGCTGAGAAGCTTCAGGTCGATATACTCCCAGTCCTGATATACGGGAGTGGTGATTTCCTTCGAAAAGGCAACTTCTGGGGAAAGCCGAGCAGGCTATTCATGAAGGTTCTCCCCCGTATTAACCCTGAAGACTCCCGGTTTGGAGATACTTACTCGCAACGAACCAAACAGGTAAGAGCTTATTATAGGGAAGAATACAGGAAATTCAAAGAGATCCATTGTACACCTGATTACAACAGTCTTTCACTACGTCTCAATTATGTTTTCAAAGGGCCGGTGTTAGAATGGTACGTCAGGATCAAAATGAAACTGGAAGAGAATTTCCGGCTCTATCATGAGCTACTCCCAAAACGTGGTTCAATCCTTGACCTGGGGTGTGGGTATGGCTATATCACGTATATGTTGATGATGACATCTGATGAACGTGAACTGACAGGGGTGGATTTTGATGAGGAGAAGATCGTTATTGCGCAAAACGGTTATCTGAAGAACAATCGCATTGAGTTTATTCATGATGATGTATCAACCTTCCCCATTACCCCACACGAAGGAATCTTACTTGGAGACGTCCTGCATTATCTCCAACCCGACAAGCAGAAATTAGTGCTTCAAAAGTGCATGGAAAACCTGAAGCCGGGTGGCATTTTACTGATCCGTGAAGGAATCCGGGAACTTGAGGATCGGCATAAGAGAACCCGGCTTACAGAATTCTTCTCAACCAGGGTAATGAATTTCAACAAAACCGGAAATGATAATAAACTACTTTGGTTTGTTTCGGCCGAACAGATTCGAAAACTTGCTGAAAAAGAGAATCTTTCGGTTGAAATAATCGACGAGGAAAGGTCCAGCTCTAACGTATTTATTGTCCTAAAAAAGGACTAAGCCATATCACCATTTCACCAACTCACAAACTCACCAATTCAACATGGCACCACGGCACCACGGCTAAATCGGATGCTTCAGATTCTCGAACCTCCATTCAACAAGCTGTTTAAACCTGCAAGCCACATGGGATGTGACGCGGTTGTGAACAAACTCCCAGACTTTTCTCAGTGGCATTATGCGAGACCAGAACTGCTTGCCATAGAAGTTGAAGCTGGTCAGAAAAAAAAGTTGTGACATCTCTTCCTCACCACGTTCCGGGATTGATGAGCGCACATAAAGCGAGAATATTCCGATAGGATACCCACCAGTACAATTATATAAAAAATAACGGGCGTTATCGGTATCGGTTACCGCCGGGATCGATTGGATCTTTATCGCCTTCATAGAAAACAGTTTGATCCGCTTGCCAAATAGCGTAATCGTAATATTCTCCTTTCCTGCCCCCAGGTGAACCCTGGCAATATGGTTTGGCCAGCAAATCGCGTCTCCACGCCATCTCATCAACTCATCAAAGATATACCCGGCCGGAGCTTCAATTCCAATTTGGTGAATATTCAGGAGTCTGAACTGATGAACATCAATGCCAATTCGCTGAATGATAGCCAGGCTGTATCTCTCCCTATCGTCCCTGGATTTATATTTAACAAGTGTATTGTATTCAGGATTTCTAATGAAGTAATACCAAATATCAGATAAAACACTGGTACTTCTTTTTAATGGGAGTTTTTTACTGGTTGGAATGTTGAGCATCACTGCAAAAATACTCTTTTAGGTAGCACCACTGTACCGTTGCACCATGGTACCACGGCTACTCCGGGTGCTTTAAGTTTTCGAACCTCCACTCACACAGCCTCTTAAACCTATATGAAACGTGTGATGTAACTCTGTTATGAACTGCCTCCCAGATTATGTTAACAATATTTTTGTTAGCTGAATGCTGTTTCCCGTAGAAATTAAAACTGCACATGATAAAGAGTTGAGACATCTCTTGTTCACCTCTCTCCGGAATAGAGGATCTAACATACATAGAAAAAACTCCTATCGGATAACCTCCACTGCTCTGATACAACAAATAGCGTGCATTATCAGTATCATAAGGGGCAGGTGTTTGTTGTATCCGCAGAGCCTTCAAAATAAATAACTGCAGAACATTTGAGCCAAATATACTTTTTCGCTTGCTAAGAGGGGGTGATGAACGACCGAACAGTGAAATTTGAATGTTTTCAAGCTTGTTATCCTTAAGGTTTACCTTAGCGATGTGATTTGGCCAGCACATCGAGTCACCATTCCACCTCATCAACTCTTGAAACAGATAGCTTGCAGGAGCTTCGACACCGATCCGATGGATATTTAACATCTTATACTTGTCCACATCCACCCCAATCCGCTGCATGATACTTTTACTGTAACGATGCCTATCCTCGTTGGAATTGAATTTTATAAGTGTTTTTTCCTTTGGCCTATCCAGAAAGAAATACTTAATATCACCAAGAACTCCCGAACTTCTCCCGAGAGATAATTTATTTCCCTTTGGCCCAACCTTCTTGTCAACGGAGCGAGTCATTATTGAATAAAATAAAAATAATCAAAGAAAAAAAATGTTTCATCAGTGAAGGAAAGTTAGGATATGTTATTAGTAGAATAGCTATTTAGAAAGCAAATGTTTAAGCAATGATTTTAGATCCTGGCACTCTTCAGGTAGTTTGTATACATCACAATGCCTACAATCCAAATTTTTACAATTTGGTGCTTTATTAGATGCTTCCCAGCAAGGTGCATTTACCTGATGGTATGCTTCACAAATAATCCTGTCTTGAGTAGAACACTGCCTGATCTCCCAACAGGGGATCAACGAATACATCGCTTTAATTCCGGCAATGTTTAACCCACCATCACTAATCATCTTTCTGATACACTTCAACCGTGAGATATCTACTTCTGAGAAGAGATGTCTATCCGTTTTTGTCCTGAATGGGATGAGCAATCCTTTGTCAATATATTGACGAATCGAATGACCTGGAACTCCTGATAATCTGGAGGCTACACTCAGGGTATATATCGCATCCGAACTGAATTTTCTATTGTTCTCCACACAATAAAATTAACGTTGCAAACCTACAACTATTTTAGTATTAATTCCACTTCTCTTAAGGCTTTAACCCGTTCTCTCTGTGAACATTTCGTATATTCTTTTTTTTATTGCCTCTTTTAATGGCGTAAGAACCTTAATCCCGTATTCCGTATGATAGTGATGCGAAGAAAAGAATTTTAAAGACTCAACTGCAAACTGTTGCTGATTGAATACTGCCCTTCCTGTTAAAGCCCATTCCTGTCTCATCAACTCAATATGTTCAAAATAATTATCATATGTAAGGTGCATTAGATCAGCGTCACATAAAATCTCAGAGATTTTATCGTAGGGCTGTTGCGGAACTTTTGTAGCCAGGATTGAATTTACGACCTGGTTGATAAATGATGTATCCACGTTGTGTAATTCTAAAAAGGTTTTTGCATATTGAGTACTGTGTACTTCATGGTTCTCATAGTTTCGCACATATCCCACATCATGAAATAAAGCACAAATCCTTACTAAATTCAGATCTTCATCGGTAATATCGCATTCAATACCAATAGTTTCAACGTTCCTCAATACGTTGAGGGTGTGATCTTTTGAATGAAAAAAGAGTGTTTCTGGGAGTTCTTTCTCGAGCAGGTCGATTACATAAACCTTTGCAACTTCTACGATCTCAGTAGTTATTCCAGTCATTCTGATTAAATGGTTCTTAGTCTTTTATTAGTTTCCCGTAAACGATAGGACATTTTTTCCAGGAGCCTGTATGCTAACGTGGGGTCTTTCTGGATTGTTTTATAAAAGTTCTTTTTATCGATTGTCAGGATTGTAACATCTCCTAACGCACGAACGGTACAAGACCGAACATCTTTCTCGAACAAGCCCATTTCTCCAAAAAAATCTGCTGATCCGAGTTCAGCAAGTTTTATTTCAGTTTCTCCAGATTCGTCAATCACCTCAACCCTGCCTTCCTGGATAACATATATACAATCCCCAACTGTACCTTGTTTGATTATCTCCTCACCATCTTTGTAAGGATGTCCTAATTTATTAATCTTCATGTTTTCCCGGTTTTAGTTTGATTAAACCTGCTGTTAGTATATTCCAAATAAGATATATAATCACAAATGGATTCAGGAACCTGACAAAAATATTCCGGTAGGAGGCGCTTCCGGTGAATGTATCCCAGAGTATTGAACTCATTCTTCGTTGTTTTGCCGGTTTTTTCTGTTCCTTGACAACCATCTGAAGCAATCCTGACTTCAATATCCTGGATTTTTGTATGATACTTGTGACAAGGAAGATAAATTTACCAACTGTATTATCTTTATCGAGATCTGAGCAAGCCGGTTGAAACGAGGATTTAAAAGTTCTGGAAGAGATCCCGTGAAAAATCGCTGATGTAGCAGCAGCTTTTGCTGTAACATAGGCAGCGCCAATCCCATTTTTATATAATTTGGACGAAGATGAATCCCCGATTAACACGACCCTGTCACTATATGCTGTTTTTGCCGCCTGAATATTTATCATAGGGTAACAGTTACACGGCATATTTGCTTCCAGGTCAATATCAGGAGGAAAACAATTTCGAACATCTTTTGACTGAATAAATCTTGATACGATCTCTTTATCGATATCCGTTCCCAATAAAACCAACGTTACGTATTTACCTTTGGGAATCAACGCTCCAAATGTTATATTCGGGATGTTTAATAAGAAAACATGCATGGAATTTCCAAAATATTCGTCAATAGCATCCCGTCCCAGAAGAAACTCACTGATATATGTACGGGAAGTTTTTGGCGGAATATATGAAGGACAAATCGATTGGAATAATTTACATGTGGGTTTATTCAGCCCAACTGCGCCGACAACAAAATCATATTTTTTTTCGAATGAGTTCTTTGTTCGGATAATGATCCCATCTTTCGCTCTCTCCACTTCTGTAACTCTCTCATGAATTACATTCGCCCCATTCTCTTTACATAATTCCAATAAATAATTATCAAAACTCAGCTGGTCGTTATCAGCGTCTCCTTTCGGTCCAGCTCCCCGGTAGACAGAAGCTATTCTCTGTTCTTTGAATGGTGTCTCGATCACACTTACACCATTCTCAACATGAAGCGTATACGATTCGATGCCTCTGCGTATCACGGTGGAAGGTAAAATGATCCCCTCGGTTGACAGCACCTGGATAAGAGATTCAGATACAATACCCCCGCAATTGTTGCAACCAGCTGGACCCGGTTTAGTAAAATCTTTCGCTTCGAGAATATCAATTGAAATTTTCAAACCCACCCTTCGAGCAAATTCCAAGGCAAAAAAGGTAAAAAAAGTACCGGACGGGCCTCCTCCAACAACGCCGATCGTCGATCCGTCATCCAGTGTTAGGTCATCAAGGTTGGGATCTTCCATAAAATGATTTTATCTTTTGATTTCATCTTCAACGAAATACATGTCAATCTCGCCAATATTCTTTGCAGATATTTTTCCCCGGTAGTGACAATTGTAGTGATCTTTAATTAACTCATACGTAGCAGCTGAGATGTTCACCTGTCCAGGTTCCCCGTTCGACTCCATCCGGCTTGAAATATTCACCGAGTTGCCCCAAATATCATAAGCATACTTCTTTTTTCCAACCACACCGGCAACGATAGGTCCGGTATGCACGCCTACGCGAAGTTCCCATGGAATTGATCCGATTGCTATTCTTTTTTCATTCGTTTTTCTCATATATTCCTGCATGGCAATCCCGGCTTGCACAACGTTGATCGGGTGTGTAGTGTTGGCTGTTGGGATTCCTCCTGCACACATATATGCGTCGCCAATGGTTTTAATTTTTTCAAGATTATGTGCCTCAACGATATCATCAAATGCAATAAAAAATTCATTCAATTCATCTACCAGCTCATTGGGTGAAAGTCCTTCGGCAATTTTTGTAAAACCTTTAAAATCAGTGAATAAGACTGATACACTTTCATAATAATGCGGTGTAGCTGAACCCGATTCCTGCAATTCTTTCGCGACTTTTGCAGGCAGGATATTCAGGATGAGGTTCTCAATCTCTGCCTTCTGTTTGTCTAGCAACCTGTTGGTTTTAATCTTATTCCTGATACTCCTGACAAGGATGAAAGCTATGATAAGGATCAGAAACAAACCGCCAACAAGAGCATTTCTAACCACTTTCTGCCGTTCCATCTCTAAATCCTGCAATTCCTTATCTTTAGTCAGTATTTCTATCTCACCCTCTTTCTTTTCAATATCAAAAGCGAATTGTATTGACTGAAGTTTTTTATCATTCTCTGCATTGTAAATAGTGTCTTTTATTCCTGTTAACAGTTCCTGGTATTTGTAAGCGTGATGAAAATCATATATGTCAGAATATGATGAAGCCAATCCTTCATAAGCACTTTTCTGTTCATAGGTAGCGCCGATTTCTGTAGAAATCGATTCTCCCTGAAGGTACGCTGAGATCGCAAGTTTGATATTCCCCTGTTGTTTATATGCATCGCCTAATCCCACCAGTGATTGTGCCATTTCAAGTTTTGCGTTGTTTTGTTTTGCCAATTCGAATGCCTCCTCCTGATAGCGTATTGCTTTCGGGTAGTCTCCCATCTTTGTGTAGGCTTTGCCCATATTATAAAGTGCAAATGGTACATTTCCCACACTCGATTTTCTATAAGCCACCAACGATCGGTTAAAATAGAAAAGAGCGGAATCAACGTTCTCTCTTTCCAGGTAGATTCCTCCAAGGTTGACACAAGTAGTCCCTATAGCATCATGATCTCCAAGTAGTTCGCTTAATGGCAACGCTTTTAGATAATACTCCACAGCTTTATCATATGTCGCCTTTTTTTGACTGTAAACAGCGCCGATATTGACCAGGGCTGTGGCAATTCTGAGTGTATCGATGCCGATCTCCTCTGAAATCCGGAGAGATTCCAGGTAGTTTTCAAGAGCTTTTGTATCGTCTCCTTCGCTGAAGTAGATGGCCCCAATGTTATTCAACATGTTGGCTACACCCAGTCGATCATCACTCTCAGCATATTTCCCTTTCGCTTCGATCCAAAATTGAATGGTCTCCAGGTAATTCCCCTGAAAATAATTGGCCATTCCGATATATTTCAATGCATTCGCTTCTCCATTTAAAAAATGTAGTCTTTGCGCCAGTTCCCTTGCTTCATTTCCAAAATTAATTGCTTCATCCGGTGAAGATCTGCAAATACTTTTAGATAATTCGATTAGGCTATTCACCTTATTGGTGTCATTCCGGCTTTTTCCCATTTCCAGATAGATACTATCAGTGGATTGGTTTTGACTGGTAGAGGTGAAATTGGTTAGGATAAAAGCCAGCGAAAGAGCAAGGTTTCGGGAAACAATCAAGAAAGACACTCTCATATCATTTTCTGCTTGGTGTGTCAATATACCATTTCAACTAACCAAACTCAGGTTGAGTTCAACAAAGATAGGAGATTTGCTTAAAAAGTTTCCTTCCGGATTATTTTTTTAACACCCTGACTATCTCAACACTGTTAGATGTTTCAATTTTAATGATATACATCCCGGAAGCCATGCTGGAAAAATCAATCTCTGTGGTGTTGCTCTTGAGCATCCAGGTGGTCTTCAATGTCTGCATTCCTCCTTTCATATTCAGGATCACCACCTCACCTGAGAGCGGTTTATCATCCAAGCCAATAGTTACTTTGTCAGTTACAGGGTTTGGATATGCCCAGATACCGGGCTCCTCAGCGGATGGATCACCAGCAATCTCAGCACCAGATGAACTGTTACATTTGTTTGAGGTTGAACTGGCATTGGATCCTGTTGAAGAGGGATGACCATGATGCTGGCTTGTTACGGTCCATGTGATCTTATTTCCATCAAAATAGACCCCCCAATCGACTTGACTGCCGCTGTTGTTCGTGAAGAACAACTCTGGCTGTGGAGTTATTGGTTGGAATAATCCTCCGCCTTCAATAACAACTTTATTGTTTTCACCAAAAGGAACGAATACATGATCGTTATTCTTGTTATCATAGTCAAACCAGGCAATGTACGGCCATGTACTCCCCACCGGTAACTCCTCAACACATATCAATCTTGGTTTAACAGATTTTGTTCCCGGTCCGTCAGGATTTACATAAAGGTTGATGTCGTCCTGCAGTGAAAAAGTATAGTTTGTCGAACTTGCAGGGAAAATCACGGGATAAATCCCGGCATCCCCATTATAGCCTGTGGTATAACCAACTCCACTCGGGAAAACAGCCCCCTCTTGTTCATTATTTACAAACCACTCATAAGTAAATGAGAAGGAAGGTGGTGGCGATCCTTCATTAATTACCTGATGATCACCGGTGACAATGACATTGACGTGATCGATGGTAAAATCACCAATGGCACTTCCCGTGTAGTTGCCATCCTGGTTAGTAATTGAATAAATATATACACCAGCATCAACAGGATCAGCAACCACTCCATTGAGTGTGTAAGCTACTGCGTATGACAGAGAAGCTGGAACAGTTGTAATATTTACTCCCTGAATTAATCCGGTGTAAGGTTTGACATTATTAGTAACAGCATAACTGACCAGTGCCGGATCAATGGTTAGTAATTCATCTTCATAGGCAATTGTATAATTATCCCCGGCAGTTAATGTACCCTGTGATATTAAATAAGTCCCTACATTTTCGCCTGTAGCCCGCTCAAGAGACCCAGTTAACGCATCTGTACCAACTAATGGATTTGGTGTGAACTGATAGCTTAAATCTGGATCCGAAGTCCCATAAATTTTATCCTGAGGATCTGCTGTTACAGTTAAAGAAACAGGATCGATTGTCAGTAAGGCTCCTGTAAACGAAACAGAATAATTACTCCCGGCAGTTAACGTACCCTGTGATATTAAGTAAGTCCCTGCATTTTCGCCTGTAGTCCGTTCAAGAGATCCAGTAAATGCATCTGTACCAACTAATGGATTTGGTGTGAACTGATAGTTTAAATACGGATCCGGAGTCCCATAAGTTTTTTGTTGCGGGTTTGCTGCAACAGTCAATAAAGCAGGACTGATGGTCAGTGTTCCTTCATTATACATGATCTGGTAGTTGTTTCCGGCAGTAAGACTTCCCTGAAGGATTGGATAGTCTCCAATATTCTCACCTCCATTCCTGGCCAAAACTCCTGAAAACGCATCCAGTCCATATAACATGCCACTCGTCAGATCGTAATTCAGAGCTGGGTCTGTTGTTCCGTAGACCTTTGACTGATCGTCTGCAGTGACAGTAAGATCAGCTTTAGATATCGTCATGAACTCAGTTTGAGTACCTATGTAATTTTGATCAACCACAGTTGCAACAACAGTATAATCCCCTGAGTTGGCAGGCGGGGTTTCAGAACCATTGTAGGTGACGGTAACTATCAGGTTTTCAGGATCTGTTATTGCAGTTACGAGTTTAGGAGCCCCGTCATAGGTTAGTTCCGGAAACTCCAGGGTAATAGCTGCAGTTGCAGGTGTAATTGTCAGGATGCCAAGACCATAAGAGACATTAAAGTTGCTGGCAATAAACGTTCCAGGTGCAATGTAATGATCTCCAACTGTATTTCCAGTGATTAAACTGATGGACGTCAATTCATTTTCGCTTGGTGGTATTTGCTGGGGGAACGTTGCCAAAAGTGTATCTACCTCAAGTGGATCTAAAAAGATAATTGCTTCATGGTTATTGACCGTGCTGAAACTGCCAGAATTTACAAGTGCGGTTGCCTGGCCGTTTACCAAAGCAGTGGCTATGCCATTGACCAGGGCAGTAGCTTTACCATTAACAAGAGCTGTGGCTCTTCCATTAACAAGAGCTGTGGCAATACCATTTACAAGGGCTGTGGCCTGGCCATTCACGAGAGGTTCGGCATTCACGAGGGCGGTAGCCTGACCATTAACCAGGGCAGTAGCAACACGATTCGTTAAAGTAGTTGCATTGACGAGTGCTGTTGCAGTAGCCAGGTTCATTGCCTGTCCGTTAACGAGGGCAGTAGCGACCCTGTTCTCCAGGGCATACTTTGAAACCATATAACTTGTGTTCAGGATGTCGAGAGAATCAGCATTAACAAGTGCAGTAGCTCTTCCATTTACTAATGCAGTGGCATCACCCAATAAATCTGTCATATAGGCTTTCTCCAGTTGCGCTTTAATGGTATCGGCATTTATCTGAGAAATTCCCGTCTCTTCAAAAGAAAAGTCAAACGTAAATCCACTGATCTCTGTATTGTACACAAATGATGCACTATCCGGCGTGACAGTAAGATTTAATTTGGTAATGTCGAGCAGCCCATTGTTAAAGGAAAAATTATAATTGTAAAGCAAAAAGGTATCGAGGGGCGCAGTGGCAACCACTGTACTCAGAGGGTTTAATGGATCATCCAAAGAAGCAACAATCGGCCAGAGTCCTGCATTTGCCAGAGGTGTCGCATTTGTTTCAATGATAATACTTTCAACCCTGGCTTGCTCTTCCGGGGTAAGTATTGTATCCAGGATTCCCAGTGTGCCGTCCAGATATTGAACCATATAGGAAACTTCAAGGCCAGTGACATCCGCTCCATATGATTTGGTTTTATTGGTTATCGTCCCTACGATCGTAGGTTTCTCCGAGAAGTATAATGGATTTGAAAGACCTCCATCTTCACCATTTGTCAATACAAAACCATATTCATCAGTTTTAGGTGGATTCCATGTTTGAAGTGGCGGATAAAGATCTGTAAAAGGAGGAACTGTAGCCTGTAAAGTATGTGCATCATATTGTTCCGTTTCCAGGGGAACTCCATTAAAATAGATTTTAGATCCGGGTGAATAGTAGTTTCCTGTTACAGATACTAATACTTCATTCAATCCTGGGATTGAATCAGACGGACCATACGAGAGTCCTGAAATGAGCGGAGCCGAGTTTGCCAGGGTCAAAAGGGCTTCATCAGCCTGGATGAATCCATAACCTGAACTGGCGTCGTACCCAGAAGCATACATATCAATGGCCGTTCCCTGCATCTTACCACGGATTTCAGATGGTAATAGCGATTGTCCGGCTCCATAGTATTTCTCTTTTGCTTCCTGGAGTAAAGCTGCTACAGCAGCTGCATGCGGAGCAGCTGCAGAGGTACCAAAGAAATTTGGAAAAAGGTCACCTTCAATATTTACACCTCCAAGTTCAACACCGGTATTGACTCCGTTTGGTGCACTGATATCAGGCTTTTGTCTGTCAGTATTGTTGACCAGCATACCCCCAACAGAAGAATATGACATGATTACCGGAGGGTCTACCCCATAGGCAGGGGTATAATCATAACGTACAGCACCGACAGTAATGGCACCTGCGGCATTTGCATGTCCCACTACAGTTGAAGATCCTGTATTGTACTCATCAATGGACAATTGACCCTGAAATACTATATATTTGAACTCAACCGGGATAATCGAACCTGAAGAATTTACAACCATAATATTCGTTTGGGTGGCTTCAGAGACGATGAACGGCAGCACTTCGATCGGATGGCCACCGGTGTTCACTTTGTTGTAGCCTATCAAACCGCTTCCGTTTGCGTTTGACAAATAGATATCGAGGTCTGTAGTTGTTGCGTCGAAACCGGATCCGTCATCCCACTGGAGAACAATCATATAATTGCCAGGTTCAACCGCCGATACTTCCTGATAAATATCAGGTGTTCCGATCGTTGCAAAATTGTGAGTAACTCCTGAAATCCCGGGAGCAGTTATAGAACTTGCAGTGAACTGGCTCTGGTATGACTTATTCCCAAAGTTCCCTGCAGATGTAAAATAGGTTATCCCGTTAGCAACAACAGCATTAACAGCCTGGCTGACAATGCCATCCTGAAAAAATGGTTCCGTTACATATGTTATATCATCAACAATGATATCACAGCCTGCTGTTTCTAACTCCTGAATACCGTCAGCCATATCAACAGCACCCAATACGCCTGTCCTGAATGCAAGTTCTGCTCCTGGAGCTATATCGTGGATGATCTGAAGCATGGCCCTCCCTTCATCAGAAGCCTGGCCATACGGATAGTCCCGGATAGAATCGACAGGAATGCTGTTATTTGGATTTGGATATAGAACCCCATTTTCATCGATACCTACTCCCGGAAGATCCAATTTCCTTATGTCATCGTTTGCTGGATTATTTGGTTGGGTGTTATAGCTATCCGATAAGACCCCTATTTTAATCCCACTTCCGTTAATAGCTTTACCAGTAGAATTGACTGAGAAAATCTCCCTGGAGATGTTGGATACCATGGAGGTATCTCCCTGGCTGGTAACGAGACCAATATTAGTTGTCGCAGGATAAAGAGGACGGGCATATAAAAGCTCCATGAGATAATTCAGGTTATCGAGTTCCTGTATTGGAACCTGTCCTGTGATAACCAGACCGTCGGGATCAGGAATCACTACAGTAAGACCATAATTGGTCTCTAATAAAGACAATAAAGTTGCATATTGACCACTGACAGGGAAAATTTCCACCATAACAAGATAGAGAGTACTAACTTCATCATAGACGATCTGATAGATATCGTCCGAAAACGGAATTCCTAAATACTGGTATAGAGCAGTTAGTTCAGGTCCAATCTTGTTGATAGGCTCAATTTTTCCACCTTCAGGCATGGCGTAATATGGAGAGATAGATACATTGCATTCCAGGACAGCCAGAAATTCATCTGCAGTGAAGAAAACTTCAAGAGAATTGCCTCCGGCTTTGGCCATGGTCCACTGATCCTGCAATCCACCAGCTAACGTATAAGTGATCGTAAAAATCCCGGCTGCTCCGGCTCCAATCCCGTTGATGCTGGCAATACGGAACCCATCTTTATCCCAGCCACCCAGGTTTGGCCCCATATTGATCCCGTTGTAGGTTACATTTCCATATATCAACGTATAGTAAACATTCGAATAGGTTCCTATGTCTGCCTCGACCGAATAATGGTTTAACGCTTTCCACCCGGGTTCGTTATTTCCGTTATGTTCTACCCTTAACACGATTGTATGTGTGCTATCAGCATTTAAAACAACTGATTGAATGGAGGAGGTATAACCCATTCCATGGTCTTTAGGAACAGCACATGGGGATTGGGCCAGGAGATTCGTCGTTATTAAAACGAAGCAAAGATTTAAAAACGCGAGTTTGGAATAAATTGAATTTCTGACTCGTGTAATCCTTAAATAAGTAACTGATGATCTCATAATTAGATATTTTTGGAATATACTTTTTCTGTATCTGTAAATTTATATCTGTATTTTTCAATTCACATTTCATGAGCTAAAATAATCATTATTTCTTTTTATAGATATTAATTTTTTAACAAATTCTAAATAATATACTTAAATTACACGTAATCTGATTCTTATGAAATTAAAAATAATTTTGCATTATCTGTAAAAAAGTGTGATTTGAACTGGGAAGCGTTAAGGGTGGTAGTTAACATTCTTACCTATTTATTTGCGGTTTGTGAATAACTCCTGCTATAAAAGTCTTCCTTCAAGTTATCTTCATTGGGCTGCTTCTGACTTGTCAACTTACGTCAGCAGCTCCTCTGAAAGGTGATTCCACAGAAATTAAGGTCAAACTCCAAGTTAAAGTGGAAGCACCAATTCCAATTTGCCGGGTATTAAGAAGAAATTGAAAAGGGATATTACAATGAAGAGAGGTTAAATCATTTGATCTCAAATAGCAGCTAAAGTTGTGAACCAATCAGATCTCATCCATTGCTTCATCCTGGGTCAGCTTTATATCTAGCATTTTACTAAAGCCGGAAATGTCAAGTGTTTCCTTTACAACATCTCTTGCGCAACAGATCTTCAACGATCCTCCCACTGCAGCCATTTTTTTGAATGATCCGAGAAAAATGCGCAAGCCTGCACTACTGACGTAATTGGTCTCATAGAGGTTAAGAATTATTCGTTTCGAATTCTTCTCTATCCACCTGTTGATTTCAGCTTCTGCTTCGGGAGCAGTAGTGGAATCAAGGTTGCCAATCAAACCAATGACTACAACATCATGGATTTCCTGTATTTTGATTTCTAATCTCATCATAGTTGCTCATTTATGTTATTTTTAACCAGCACTACGGTATTCCTGCCCGCAATTCTCTTGTAGTTATATTCGTCTACCATGTTCCTTACCAGGTGGATCCCCAGTCCTCCTATTTCCCGCTCTTCCATTGAGAGCTCAGTGTTTGGCGGATCCTGGTTAAACGGGTTGAAAGGACTCCCATCATCTGTAAAGGTAAATATCAGCTGTTCACCTTCCAGGATTATATCAACCTGTACAACATGATCTTTTTTATCATCAAATCCATACGAAATAATATTATTCAATACCTCATCACAAACAACACTGAACTTCTTAATGATTGAGTCAGGAATTTCATTCTTTTTCCCAAAAGTCTCAAATTGTTCAAGTACAATGGAAATAGCTTCAATTGTGTTCTGGATTTTTATGGAAAGGTTGTCTCCCGGTAACCCATGGGATTTCTGACAATATTGCACAGCCAACACAGTAATATCATCGAATTGTTCGGCCCCGTCCTCAAACGTTTTAACGCTCTCAAAAATCTTTTCGGTAAGAGTTTGCACTGAACTGTATTCCTTTTGTTCGAGGAGTTTCTCCAACCTTGATTCGGAATACATCTCTTCATCATTATTGTGCGACTCTGTAACGCCATCTGTATAAGCCAAAACAATATCCTCTTGCCCTAGTTTACATGTAGATTCAGTGAAGGTCATGTCTTCCATTGCTCCAACTACAGGTCCATTCAGGCCGGATAATTTTTTTACAATGCCATTTCCCGGGGTGATTATAAAGGACGGATTATGCCCGGCATTTGAAAAAACAAGTTCACCTGTAGAGGTGTTGAGAATGGCAATAAACACTGTAATAAACATATTTGCATCATTATCCTTCGCTATCTCGTTGTTAACATGGGAAAGAATACTGGCTGTTGATCTATCGTTTCCAGCTTGTGATTTGAGCAATGTTTTGGTTACAGCCATCAACAATGCCGCTGGCACACCTTTTCCCGATACATCTCCGACAACGAAACATAAATGAGTGTCATCAAGGAAATAAAAATCATAGAAGTCTCCGCCCACTTCCCTCGCTGGAATTAACTTAGCATACAAATCCATATCATTACGTCCCGGAAAGGGGGGGAAGACAAGAGGAAGCATACTCATTTGTATGTCCCTTGCAACATTCAGTTCTTCCTCCATCCTTTCTTTGGCCTGAATAACGATATTTTCCAGCCGTTTCCGCTCCGTAATATCCTGCTTTATAGCCACAAACTGAACAATGTTATCATCAGAATCAGTTACCGGAGTAATGGTCATGTCCTCAAAGTAGAGCTCCCCGTTCTTTTTTTTATTTATAATTTCTCCCCTCCAGACTTCCCCTGATTGTATGGTTCTCCAAATATCAGAATAAAGTATCTCATCATGTTTCCCTGACTTTAACATGTCTGTTTTCCTGCCTTTTATTTCATCTAGAGTATAACCGGTCAGGTTAGTAAAAGATGGATTAATCCATTGGATAAATCCCTGGGGATTTGTAATGATGATTGCATTTTCTGCTGATTCCATGGCAGTTGAAAGGGTCTTGAGTTCCTCTTCCATCCGAATTCGTTCGGTGATGTCAATCAGACTGGTGATGAATACCTTCTGGCCGAAATAAGATATGGGGTGCACATTGATGAGCGTTCTCCGTTCTTCACCGGTTCCGATCCTTTTTGAATACACATCCAGGTTTTCAATTCTGCCATGCTTTTTCAATTGTTCGAATATGATGGGTCTGTCCCGCTCAGGGTAAGCATATGTTTCAGTTGTGTTTCTTTTAAGAAGTTCTGAAGAGCTCAATTTATGGAATTCCGTCATGGCAAAATTTACCCGGAGATAACTTGCCGTGTCAGGATCGACAACAGCGACTGGGACAGGGGATTCATCAAGGATTGCCTCCGCTGCTTTTTTCGCTCTTTCCAGTTCGATAGTTCGCTGATTTACATTGAGCTCTAGCGTTTGATTGACCTCCCTCAAATCACCAACAAGCTTTTTTAGAGCAGTACGCATCATCTCAAAGTTATCGGCAAGTACTCCTATTTCATCGGTCCGTTCAATCTTCACAGGATCCTCCAGGTTGCCTTCAGCAAGGTTTGAAGCTATTTGTGCCAGGATTCTAACAGGTCTAGAAATCGATCGGGAGAAAAGGATGGACAAAACTACGATCGGGACCAATAAAATAATGAACCAAAGTATAAATCTTGTTAATAACCATGGAATTGCAGCATATGCTTCAGATTTATCAATTTCGCTCATTATCACCCAGTTAACACCATGTATTTCCATAGGTTTGTATGCAGAAAGTACTTCGATACCCCTGTAATCGGGAAATGTCTGTGTCCCGGATTCACCTTCAATCGCTGCTTTGGCTCCCTGGGTTAAAACCGGTTGCAATCCAATTGTACTTTTGAATTCTTTGATCCTGGAGATTGTATGCTTTGGAATGTCTGTTTTCTCAAGTTCTATAAAAAATTTAGCTGGGTCTTCAATAAGGAACCGTGACTGGCTACGCATCAAAAAGTCACTCCCGACCAGGTATGTCTCTCCGCTTTTGCCTAGCCCAACTGACTCCCATTCATATCCATCTGTCATGATGGCATTAAGCTTCTCTAACGGCAACTGGAATATCAGTACACCAAATTTAACTTCCCGGTGGTATATGGGTGATGCAATAAACGAAACAGGTGCATTGCCAGAAGGTGGATAGTATGAAAAATCCTCAAAACAGATGAAATCTGGATCATCATTGAGGGTCACGGACTGGAAAACTTTTGAAAGACATGTATTACTGAGAAACTCCTGCCGGAGATCAGAACCGACAAGATCTATCTGATTCAATGCGTAGAGAATCTCTCCGGAACCGGCATCAATTATGAACATGTCATCTAATCCTAGGAGATCAAGGTAATTTTTGAATATGGGATGATATTTGCGCAAAGACTCGGTTTCCGACCGTTCTTTTAAATCCATGATGGCTTCCTGTAAGGTTCCACTTTCCGATATAAGTTTAACCTGATCAAAGAGCATATCAAAATACCTTTCGATCTGGGTTGCTTTCATTTCCCTGATGGCAATAAGTTTTTTATATGATTCTTCCTTCAGTGTATCAATTACAAGTGTGAAGGCAATCATCCCAATCACTCCAGAGGTGATTATAAAAATGAGTAGTAAAAAAAGCAGAACTTTTACCTTGAGATTTAAGTTCTTTAGCATTCTATCATAGGATTTATGGTTTATTGTCCAGGATCCAAAAGTAGCAAAAAATAAAGCCGTCTTCACAGAAAATGATACCTTCATGGATAGCACAGATTTGGTGGCCGGGTATCCCTTTCTTCTTAACTTTGCTGATAACACTGAAAAATATTGAAAATTCACCATGATGGAAAAAAGAATTCTTATAATTGGCAGTGGTCTTGGTGGGTTATTGTCAGGATTTCTTCTCAGTAAAGAGGGGTTTAAGGTTACCATCCTGGAGAAGCACCGCAAATTCGGCGGATGCCTGCAGACGTTTAACCGCGACAGATACACCTTCGATACCGGAATACACTACATTGGCAGTATGGCTCCCGGACAAACTATCCATAACTACTGGAAGTATTTTGGTTTGAGTGACCGATTAGACCTGGTGAAGATGGATGAAAACGGGTTCGACAGGATCTCCTATTTTGGCACAGAATACCCTCTTGCCCAGGGATTTGACAACTTCAAAGAGAGACTCCTTGCCTATTTCCCGGATGAGGCCTCAGCTCTCAACAGCTATACCCAGAATCTGCATGAGATCGTCAATTCTCATCCACTGTATAACCTTGAACTTCCAGCCGGATCATACAGCGACCACTATAAATCAATACTTGCCGGTTCATTCCTCTCTGATCTTTCATCCGGCATCCGGCATTCGGCATCCGGCATCCGGTTATCTGATATACTTGCGGGGAATAATTTTCTATATGCGGGAAACCCTGCCACTACCTCTATCGCCGAACTTAGCCTTATCAACCATTCGTTTATCTCTTCAGCCTGGAGGTTAGCCGGTGGCAGTCAGCATATTGTCGATATTCTTGTTGATGGAATAACCAGGAATGGCGGAAGGGTGCTGGCCCGAAAAAAGGTTGTTGGTATCCACAAAAAAGGTGAATCATTTCATGTCTCAACAAAGGATGGCGACCTGTTTGAGGCTGATCAGATTGTATCAGACATTCACCCGGTTTCAACCCTGGAGTTGCTGGATGGGATTCCGGTTCAAAAAGCCTATAACAACAGGATCCGATCACTTCCCAATTCCATTTCCGTCTTTACTGTCTATCTTGGTCTAAAACCAGAATCATTTCCATTTCTCAATTACAACCTTTACAAATATAAGACTGACTATATCTGGTCAGCTTTGCCTTCCCGGGGTGACAAATGGCCGAACAGCTTCCTTTTTATGACACCACCTGAGAAAGAACAAGGAGCCTTCGCAAACACAGCTGTTGCTATGGCAACCATGAACTTTGAAGAGGTCAGGGAGTGGGAAAAGAGTGAATCAGGCACCCGGGAGAAGAGTTACTTTGTCTTCAAAGCAAAAAAAGCGAAATTGCTGCTTGATGCTGTTTACGAACAATTTCCAGACCTGAAAGAGGCCATTGTTACCATCGAAATATCCACTCCCCTCACCTGGCGGGATTACACTGGCACAGTTAACGGATCGATGTACGGCATTGTAAAGGATGCCGCTAATCCACAGAAAAGCACCATCTTGCCCAAAACAAAGATCTCCGGGCTCTACTTTACCGGACAGAGCATAAATCTTCATGGCGCACTTGGAGTTACCATCGGGGCTGTTATGACATGTGGGGAGATACTGGGACTGGCGAATGTGATAAATAGCATTAAACGAACACTATAATGAGATGTTAATTTCGGCAGATTCCAGTGGGAAAGAGTAAAACCACTATTTTTGCAGGGGTCAGGGTATAAACATGAAGCGAAAACGTGCGTTTTATCAAAAAAAGAGGGTTCTAATTCCATTAGCTTTTCTGGTTATATCCGGAGGGCTCCTGCTCTGGTACGTTATAGAAACAAAGGTCTGCCCTCCTGAAATTTCCGATCGCTCTCCGCTGGAGTGGAATGTTTCCCAGCCTGATTCGGGGTTTTTTGAATGCAATGGGAACTGGATGAAACAGAGCGAATCGGGACTGTGGGAGCTATATCTGCATGGAGCACCATTTGAACGTGGAGTAGCAAACGGTAAACTATCCAAAGGGTTGATTTTTCAACAGGAAGATGCCTTTATTGAGCAGATCCAGGAAATGATCCCATCCAGGTACTACCTGCGTTTCCTGAAATACTTCATCTACTGGTTTAACCGGAATCTTGATGAATACCTGATGCCTGAGTTTAAGGAGGAGATCTATGGGATCTCCTTTTCAGCTGATCCGCTATTCAATTTCATCGGCACTCCCTACCAACGGTTGCTCAACTACCATTCGGCGCACGACATCGGTCATGCTCTGCAGGATCTTATGCTCGTTGGCTGTACCTCCTTCGGGGTATGGGATGGATTCAGCAGCGACTCTTCGCTGCTTATTGGACGGAATTTTGATTTTTATATGGGAGATGCTTTCGCAGAAAATAAGATCGTATGTTTTGAGAAACCCGACAATGGTTTTGGATTCATGATGATTACCTGGGGTGGCATGATCGGGACTGTATCAGGAATGAATGAGAAAGGCATCACGGTGACGATCAATGCAGCTAAATCGGAGATTCCGATGTCGGCCAGAACACCGATCTCTATTCTTGCCCGTGAAATCCTCCAATACGCCGCCTCTATTGACGATGCCTGGCAGATTGCCAGGGAGCGTGAAACATTCGTATCGGAATCGATCCTGATCGGCTCAGGCGACGAGAACCGGGCTGCCCTCATTGAAAAAGCACCATTTGGACTTGCATTGATTGAGCCGGAAAAGAGTTATATCATCTGTGCCAACCATTTTCAGGATAAGGATTTTATGCATGACCCTTTAAACCAGGAGAATATTCGTGATAATGCTTCTCTTTATCGCTCCAGACGTGTTACTCAACAAATTACAAACCTGATGCCGGTTGATGTTAAGGGTGCAGCGACACTCCTCAGGGATCAACAGGGTATTAATAATGCGGATATCGGAATGGGAAATGAAAAAGCTATCAACCAGCTAATCGCTCATCATTCAATTATCTTCAAACCTGCCGAGCGACTCGTCTGGGTATCCACCTCGCCATGGCAACTGGGGCCTTATGTCTGCTACGACCTCACTAAAATTTTTAATACATTTGCACCGCTGCAACAGCGGGTTGAGATTACGGAGCATGAGCAGATAATTCCTGCCGATCCGTTCCTCGAGTCAACTAAATTTCAACAGTTTCTGAAATTCCGCATCATGCGAGCGAAACTGCTTAACATCCTGAAAAAGGATAAAATGGTCCTGCTGAAATCATCGTTCTTTGAGGAGTTCCACTCCACTAACCCAATGTTTTATGAAGTCTATTCCCTTACCGGGGATTACCTCAAGAGCATCGGGCATAAGAGTGAAGCTATTGATATGTACAAAACAGCCTTGACATGTGAGATCCCCCGTTGGGGAGAAAAAGAGAAAATCATTCGCAACATGACATCATGTAAAGGTCAATAATCCAACGAATTGAAATGAAATTTAAACTGATATATCCCAAATGGGAAAAACTGGAAGGACAAACGATCTTCTATCTGCCTCCACATGGACCTGTAGTAATGGCTGCCGACATTCCCGACTATGTCGACATCGACTTTACTGATGAAAATGTTGAAGAGCTAATCATTGACGAAACCCCCGATTTTGTTGGCATCTCAATGATGCTTACCACACAGGTACAACGAGGCTGGGCAATTGCAGATCAATACCGGAAACTGGGTAAGAAAGTCATTTTCGGAGGGATCTCCACCATGCTTCATGCCGAGGAGACCATGCTACATGCTGATTCAGTGTTTCTTGGTGAGGTTGAAGGCAGGCTTACAGATATCTTCGAGGATTTTAGGAAGAATGAGCTCAAGAAGGTATATAACTTCATGGCCAAACCACCCGACATGAATCTGGTAGGTCCGGCGAACCGCGATATCCTTAAGAAAGATCTCTATTATCACAAAGGGTTTCGTATGGTTGATCTGTTCCATGCCTCCCGTGGGTGCATCTATGATTGTTATCCATGTGCTGTGCGTTACCTGGGTGGTCGGGGATTCAGGCCTCGGCCGATCTATCGTGTTGTTGAGGAGCTGTCACAGATGGACAATAACCGCCTTTTTATTGTTGACAACTCACTGGCTCTGGATACTGCCTGGGAAAAGGAATTATTCAAGGCAATGATCCCACTGAAAAAAAAGTGGGTAAGCCATACTATTGAGGATAAGGACGAAGTACTTGATCTGGCTGCACAAGCCGGCGCCTGGTATGTCTATCAGGCTGTTTTCGACACATCAGACTATATTCGTAACAGGATAAAACAATACCACGATTATGGCATTGCTGTTGAAGGAACAATCCTGTTAGGCCTTGATAATCAAACAGAAGATGACATCAAACGGTTGATAGACTTTCTTCTGGAGATAAATCTTGACCTGGCAGAGTTTACTGTCCTGGCGCCTTTCCCCCATACCAAAGCCTATTCGGACCTGGTGAAACAAAACCGGATTTTTGACCACAACTGGGATCACTACAATGCCGGCAAGGTTGTTTATCATCCAAAACATATGTCGGCCGAACGTTTGCAGGAGCTTTATCATTATGCCTGGGATACATTTTACAAGGATGAACCGCAGCCAATGAAAATGTTCAACCTTATCTCCCGTGTCATCAACAGGGAAATGGAAGATGGTACGTACCAACCCCGACGCCGTGATCTGATCGATGTTAGTTTTGGGAAAATGGTATAGGGTATAAAGATAATGTGTAAGGGCGGGTTCCAAACCCGCCCCTGTATGAAACGAGCAGAATAATCCGAAGGGGCGGGTTTTGATGTTGTATTAGGGGCGGGTTTTGATGTTGTATTAGGGGCGGGTTTGGAACCCGCCCCTACAGAAAATAATGGATTTTACAGATTTCGATTGATATATGGAAATTAACATTGCTTTTGATGCTTACATGGACCGATACTTTGACTTCCCCGGTCAATGGGATACCCCTTCGCGTTGTGGGGTGAAGATCATTCGTCGGAAGGATGGCAAATCCCTGGTTATCGCCACCGAGATCTACAGGCAAAACCCGGGGACACCGGTCACTGAATGGGTGGCTCCGCTTGCTACTCAAATTATGCAACACATTGAAGAACAGCCTGAAAACTATATTTTTATTGAACACACTCCGGACCTCCGGAGCAAACTGACATTTTACGATGAGACGTTCGATAAAGTGGATTTCGACTGGGACGGAGGGAAATTCATCAATCCCAGATGGACACGGCTTTCAAAGGTGGAGGTTGATAAGATGATGGAGGGGTAAGAGCACAGGGCTCAGGGCACAGAGTTTATGGTGTATTGGATTTAATGATGTGATTCGACGAAACCCATACAGCACAAAACCCGGGATAAGATCTCTCTTCTCCCTGCCAATCCTGTTTTTTATTTTCCCTTCTCACTTCTCGCTTTGCTTCGCCTCCCGAATCCTCGGGATCCTCGCAATGACATTTCTTACTACCTATTCCTATTCCCAACACGTCCTTCGCCAATCCATAAAAGGTATTGTTCTGGATCAGCAAACCCTCTCCCCTCTTCCGGGAGCTACCGTTATCCTGTCTGGAAGTGATCCTTTGATTGGAACAATCACTGATTCAGACGGGCAATTCAACCTGAAAGAGATTCCTATTGGGACCCACCGGATCAGAGTTAGTTTCGTAGGGTATGCACCTGATGAATCTCCCGATATTATTGTAAACTCAGGAAAAGAGAGTTCAATAACCATTTACCTGCAAGAAAGTATCGTCACTGCAAAGGAGGTGGAGATCAGAGGGAATTATGAGAAATACCAGCCTATCAACCGGATGGCTACGGTTAGTGTTCGGAGTTTCAGCGTTGATGAAACATTTCGGTTTGCCGGAAGCTACAACGATCCTGCCCGGATGGCTCAAAACTTTGCCGGTGTTACCTCCGGAGTTGATAACAGAAACGACATAATCATCCGCGGGAATAGTCCGATGGGACTTCAATGGCGACTGGATGACATGGAGATCCCAAACCCCAACCATTTTGCGGCAGTCGGAACTACAGGTGGGCCGGTTACTATTCTGAATAACAATCTTTTAACTAACTCTGATTTTTTTACAGGGGCCTTTCCTGCCCGGTATGGGAATACGCTGGCAGGAGTTTTTGACCTCCGAATGCGGAACGGAAACTGCGACCGAAGGGAGTACTGGTTCGAAGTGGGATGGAATGGGCTGGAGTTCGGTACAGAAGGTCCTTTCTCAACAAAATCAGCTGCCTCCTACCTCATTGCATACCGCTACTCTATGCTTGAGTTGATCAGCTACCTGGGAATCAAACTGAACCTGGTTCCCAGGTACCAGGACCTGAACCTCAAGTTCACCATTCCAACCAAAAAGGCAGGAACATTTACCATCACTGGGATGGGTGGAATCAGTAACATTGACATTTTCGACAGTAAAAAAAATGAGGATAAATGGATGTTTTCTGATTATGGGGAGGATCTTTCAAACGGATCAAACCTTGGAGTGATTGGGTTGACACACCAGATACTTCTGACATCTAAAACCCGGCTGAAGAACATGATCTATGTGGTTGGATCGCTTGTACATACAAAGATAGACACCTTCTCCAATGTTGTTACCACACCATCGCCCTGGGCAGGAGAACGATCGCAGGAGATCAAAGGATCATGGTCGTCACAGCTCTTTCATAAGTTCTCCGCCCGGAATAGCCTGGATGCCGGAGTATTTATCGATTACTACTGGATGTCCTTTTCGGATAGCATGATGTGGAAAAGTTCGTTTCTGGTTAACACCGATACAAAGGAGCAGATGGGCTTCCTGCGTGCATATACCCAATGGAAACATGCTTTCTCAGAACAGTTTTCAATGACTTCAGGGATTTCCGGTTCTTTTCTAACGCTCAGCAACAGTTGGGCACTGGAACCACGGTTCGGGTTCGACTGGATCATCAATGACCGTCACAGTCTGAATTTTGGGACTGGCCTGTACAGCCAGATGCAACCAAGAGTGATCTACTTTGTATTGGCACATCACCCGGACGGAACTGTTTCTCAACCGAATTTATCAATGGACTTTTCACGCAGTTGGCAGTTGGCAGTTGGCTATAACTACCTGCTGACTGAGAACCTTAGATTTAAAGTTGAGGCCTATTACCAGTACCTGTATGATATACCCGTAAAGCGCTCGATTCCGGAATATGCCCTAATTAATCAGGGGCACGAGTTTTTTATCGGCAGGCAATATACAGATAGCCTGATCAACCTTGGAAGCGGAGAGAATTATGGTTTAGAATTTACTTTTGAACGGTTTTTCAAGAAGAATTACTACTATCTTCTCACAGCCTCTCTTTTCAACTCAACATATAAAGGATATGATGAAGTGAAGCGAAGTAGTGCGTTCAATGTCAACTATGTACTTAATGCTGTTGGAGGATATGAATTTGTGGTTGGTAAACGGAAATGGGGTGTACTCTCATTCGGACTTCGCGCAACCTGGGCCGGCGGAAATCCATACATTCCCTACAATGTAGATGCCAGCGTTGCAACCGGGGAGCCAATTCCCGACTGGAGTCGCTCTTATGAACCTCGTTTCCCCACTTACAAAAGAGTGGCCTTCCGTTTTGGCATCAAGCGAAATATGCCTAAATACAACCTGGAATTTCTGCTGGATCTTCAGTACCGGACCAATTATACCAACATCGCGCTTCAGCGCATCAACCCCCGAACCGGAGAGATCAAATACTATTTTCAGATGGGATTTTTCCCGATGGGAACCTGGCGGATTCAGTTTTAGAATCGAAAATTCAGTTGTCCGTAAATACGGTTGAACTGATTTACTTTCTCAAATGTACCTTCATAGTAGACTGTAAAAGCGAGCTTCCTGATAATTCGCCATGTCAGGCTCAATTCAGCTATGTTCTGGATTAGCGTTTGCTCCGAACCTGCATACCGGTAATCAACATAACGGTATGTCAATCCAGAATAAAACTTTCCGGAGAAGAAATCTTTCGAAATCCCGATGCCATATATCTTTCCTGACATGTAACTGGTTTCCAGAATGATGAAGGATCCGGTTGCAGCTAGGTTGACACCTGGAATCTGGCTATAGGTTATGTAGGTATATAAATTCTTTGTAGCTCTCGGATCCTGTGGTATGAATCGATATGCCCCGGTGGCACCGATTGACAACCTTTTAACAGGGTTGTAGTTTATGCGAAGCTGATACCCCTGTAAAGTTTCGGTTTCCAACAGAGTTTCCAGGAATGTCTTGTATGTTTCGTAATAAATAACGTTTTTCCGGGCATTAAAAGAAAATGCAATGGATAACCGTTTCAGGATTCTGTATCTGAGGGACAGATACAGGTTTGAAAGTTTCGGTGAATTATCCTTTTTCAATGAATCCGGGTTTGACGTCGTATCCGTTGCACTGCGAACCAGCTGATAGAAGTCCACTTCGACCGAACCAAAGAAGGTCAGGTTTTTAATCATAGAGTTTGTGTGCTGAAGGTAAGCGAACCGCCTGTCGACATTCCCTCCGTTCATCTGCTGGACAAAGGCCAGGGTGCTTTGCAGGTAACCGTTCTTTGTCTTCTGATCATGAGCTACATAGGCTCCAAATTGCAGAAGGTTAAAGTCAAAACCGTAGTTGGTATAGTCAGGCCTTGATCCT
>CALCGJ010000033.1 GCA_937900965.1 uncultured Bacteroidota bacterium
GGAGAGATTACATTCTCTCCGGAACCCTGATCCCAAGCAGCCCCATCCCTTTCCTGATCACATCTCCGGCAAACGCAGAGAGCACAAGTCTGAAAATTACAATTCCCCTGTCCTCTTCACGTAAAACAGGTACCTCCTGATAGAATTGGTTATACTCTTTTACCAGTTCATAAATATAATTGGCTATCAAGGCAGGACTAAGCTCTTCTCCGGCCTGTTCAACGATGGAGGGATACTGGTACAGCAGTTTGATGATCTCGCGCTCCTGAAGGACGAGCGACGAGGGACGAGGGACGAGGGACGAGGTTTCGGTTGCCGCGTCGCTGCGCTCCTCGCAATGACAAGGTTTCGGGTATCGCGGATCGGGTATCGCGGATCCGGCATCAGCAGCTTTCCTCAACAACGATTGTATCCGGGCGTATGTATACTGAATAAACGGCCCGGTATTTCCGTTGAAGTCGATCGATTCCTTCGGGTCAAACAGCATATTCTTCTTTGGATCTACCTTCAGGATGAAATACTTCAGGGCTCCCATGCCAATGGTATCAAAGAGAACGTTGGCCTCTTCTTCCGGGAAATCATCCACCTTCCCCAGGCTACGTGTTGTCTCTTCTGCTGTCCGGTACATCTCCTCCATCAGGTCATCGGCATCTACGACAGTCCCTTCACGCGACTTCATTTTTCCCTCAGGGAGTTCTACCATGCCATAAGAGAGATGGTAGATGGTTTCAGCGGATGGTTTCCCCAATATCCTCAAGGCCCTTTTCAGTACATCAAAGTGATATACCTGTTCATTTCCAACCACATAGATCATTTTCAACGGGGAATACTCTTCGTACCGCTGTTCGGCAGTTCCCAGGTCCTGGGTCATATACACAGAGGTTCCGTCGGCCCGCAACAAGAGTTTTTCATCTAACCCTTCATCAGGGAATCTAACCCAGATGCTTCCATCTGCCTTTCTCTCCAGCAGCCTATTTTCCAGCCCTTCGTAAACGAGCTCCTTTCCAAACAGGTAGGTATCGCTTTCATAGTAAACCTTGTCAAACTCTACCCCCAGTCGGTCATAAGTCGCGGTAAATCCTTCATAGGTCCATCCGTTCATTGTGCGCCACAACCTGATAATATCCGGGTCTTTGGCCTCCCATTGCCTGAGGATTTCCTGTGCTTCCGTGATGAGATCAGCACTTTTGGCAGCCTCCTCTTCGGTCATTCCGGTTGTCATCAACTCACATATCTCTTTCTTATACTCTTTCTCAAACAGGACATAATATTTCCCAACGAGGTGATCGCCTTTCATTCCTGATGATTCCGGAGTCTCCCCTCCCCCCCATTTCATATAGGCAAACAATGACTTACAGATATGGATTCCCCGATCGTTAACCAGATTGACTTTTCGTACATCGTACCCGTTTGCTTCCAGGATGAGTGAAAGAGAGTATCCCAGCAGGTTGTTACGGATATGACCGAGGTGCAGTGGTTTGTTTGTATTCGGAGAAGAGTATTCCAGTACAATCGGAGCGGCATCGGGTTTTCGTGATCTTCCGAATTCGTTCGAAAAAGCCTCTTTCGCAAGAAATTCCAGCCAGAACTCTTCAGTCATGGTGAGGTTCAGAAATCCTTTGATAACATGGAATTTTAGAATTTCGGGGAGTTTGTCAGTCAGCCAATCTCCAAGTTCTGTAGCAGTTACCTCAGGCGACTTCCGGGAGTATCTGATGAGGGGAAAAACTACGACAGTAAAATCACCGTCAATATCCCGCTTTGTCTTCTCAAACCCGATTATTTCGGGAGAGATCTCTTGTTTGTACAGCTCCCTGACTGCCGTTACGTAACAGTCCCTGATTTTATTCCCGATCATGTTCAAAAGTTATGCTGCAAAGGTAAGGAGTTCAATGAATTTAACATGCGCATTTGGGGAATTTGTTAAAAAGAGTTAGGTTTGCAAAAAAGAATATAATAACAACAAAACAAGGCTTTAATGAAAAAGAATGTTATCATCATTGGCGCTGCTGGCAGGGATTTCCACAACTTCAACACCTATTACCGGGATAACTCCGATTATAATGTTGTTGCCTTCACAGCTGCACAGATTCCCGACATCTACGGGCGAAAATACCCTGCTGCCCTTGCAGGAAAACTATACCCACAAGGCATTCCCATCTTCGCCCAGGAAGAGCTTCCTGAGCTGATTAAAAAGCACAAAGTAGACATCTGCAACTTTGCTTACAGCGATGTTACCTACCAGCATGTAATGAACCTGAGCGCCATTGTGAATTCAGCCGGAGCCAGTTTCTTCCTGCTCAGCCCTAAAGATACCATGATCAAAAGCACGAAACCAGTGATCTCTGTTTGTGCTACCCGTACAGGCTGCGGCAAGAGCCAGACCTCACGCCGGATCATCGAGATCCTGATGGCAAAAGGTCTGAAAGTTGTTGCCATTCGTCACCCAATGCCTTATGGCGATCTGGTGGCTCAGAAAGTTCAGCGCTTCGCCACCGTCAAAGATCTGGCTAAGCACAAATGCACCATCGAAGAGATGGAAGAATATGAACCACATGTGGTTCGGGGTAATGTCATCTATGCAGGTGTAGATTATGAAGCCATTCTTCGAGCTGCCGAGAATGATCCTGACGGATGCGACGTAATCCTATGGGATGGCGGAAACAACGACTTCTCCTTCTACAAACCTGATTTATTGGTTACCGTAGCTGACCCACATCGTCCGGGCGCAGAGCTGAATTACTATCCCGGTGAGGTAAACCTCCGGATGGCAGATGTAGTGGTTCTGAATAAAATTGATTCTGCCTATCCTGAAAACATCAAGATCGTTCGCGATAACATCCGCAAAGTGAACCCGAAGGCTCTTGTTGTAGATGCAGCATCTCCTATCAGTGTTGATGACATGAGCCTGATCAGAGGAAAGAGAGTACTGGTGATCGAAGATGGCCCAACCCTTACACACGGTGAAATGAAGATCGGTGCCGGTGTTGTGGCTGCAGAAAAATATGGCGCAGCTGAACTGGTTGATCCCCGTCCGTTTGTGGTTGGCAAACTCGCTGAAACATTTAAAATCTATCCAAACATCGGTCAACTGCTTCCAGCCATGGGATATGGCGCCCAGCAGGTGAAAGATCTGGAAACCTCTATCAACAATGTTAAGTGTGATTCCGTAGTAATTGCAACACCAATCGACCTGAACCGGCTTGTTAAGATCAAAAAGCCAAACACGCGTGTCTATTATGACCTCCAGGAGATCGGCAATCCAAACTTTGACACTATTCTGAATGACTTCGTCAAGAAGTATAAAGTAAAAAGGAAAAAGTAACTAACATTGTGAAAAGTAACTAACATTAAAGGCCGTTTCTCAACGGCCTTTTTTATATTTGTTCAGTTCAACCATACAGCCGATGAAAAACAAAAGCCTGATCTCCATCAATGATTTTACCCCTGAAGAGCACATTCGGATTCTGGATCTCGCCGAGGAGTTTGAAAGACAGCCAACACAGAGGATCCTGGAGGAATTTGTGGTGGCAACACTTTTTTTTGAGCCCTCCACCCGTACCCGTCTCAGTTTTGAGTCGGCAGCTT
Organism: uncultured Bacteroidota bacterium; assembly: GCA_937900965.1. Classification (GTDB taxonomy): domain Bacteria; phylum Bacteroidota; class Bacteroidia; order Bacteroidales; family FEN-979; genus QYOJ01. The sequence goes on from CALCGJ010000033.1 coordinate 3,589, forward strand.
CACGGCTTGGGGCCCGGCTGATCGGATTTTCCGAACCAGCCAGCACCAGTCTTCAAAAAGGAGAATCATTGCGCGATACTATCCGTACTATCAGCAATTACAGTGACCTCATCGTAATGCGACACCCCAGGGAGGGTAGTGCCCGGTTTGCAAGTGAAGTTTCCACAGTACCAATCATCAACGCTGGTGATGGTGCCAACCAGCATCCCACTCAAACCCTGCTTGATCTTTACTCGATACGTAAAACACAAGGCAAACTCGACAACCTTAATATCGCATTTGTTGGTGACCTGAAATACGGACGTACCGTCCACTCGCTGGTGATGGCATTTTGCAACTACAACACCACATTTCATCTGGTATCTCCAGTAGCGCTGAAGCTTCCCAGCTCAGTCAAAATACACATCAAGGATAAAAAATTAACGTATCACCAGTATACTGAGTTGCAGGAGATTGTTCCTAAAGCCGATATAATCTACATGACGAGGATCCAGAAAGAGCGGTTTTCAGATCCCTTGGACTATGAAAAGGTTAAAAATTCATATGTCCTTAAAAAACAGATGCTGGAAGATGCAAAACCGAACCTGAAAATCCTTCACCCTCTTCCCCGCGTTAATGAGATTGCTATCGATGTGGATTCCAACCCGATGGCCTACTATTTTACGCAGGCACTTAACGGTGTCTTCATTCGTCAGGCCCTGCTGGCTTCGATTTTAGGTGTAGTATCGTAATTAAAAATCCCTCTGTATGTCCAAGAAAGAAATCAGGAAAGAGTTAAAAGTTTCAGCGATTGAGAACGGAACCGTAATTGATCATATCCCTTCCCATAGCGTATTCCAGGTTATCCGGATTCTCAACCTGGCTGAATACCCCAACCAGCTGCTGGTTGCAACAAACCTCGAGAGTCAGAAAATGGGGAAGAAAGGGATTATCAAAGTGCGAAACAAATTCTTTGTGCCACAGGAGATCAATAAAATAGCCCTGGTTGCCCCTTCAGCAACCCTAATTATCATCAAAGACTTCAACGTTACTGAAAAAAAACAGGTTAAGATCCCCAACCAGGTGGAAAAGATCGTCAAATGCTTTAACCCAAACTGCATTACCAACAATGAAGAGATGGAGACCCTCTTTTCCGTTATCGATAAGAAAGATCTCAAACTCCGATGCAGATACTGTGAAAAGATCACGGCAAAAAACAATATGACGTTCTTCTAGAACAGGGATTAGCGATTAGGGATTAGGGTCTTGGTGATTTCGTCTCATCAGCTCATCAACTCACCAGTTCACCAGTTCACCATCTCACCATCTCACCATTTCACCATGGCACCATGGCACCACGGCACCACATCTTAAAGCTAATCTCTGAGGGTGAACACCAGCTTCTGGATTTTAAATATGAGATCTCCGATGCCCGTAAGATTGCACGAAGTCTTTCGGCCTTTGCAAATACTTTCGGAGGTCGTTTGTTGATTGGGGTTAAAGACAATGGAGCTATTAAAGGCGTGCAGTCAGAAGAGGAGTATTATATGCTGGATGCATCAGCAAGCCTGTATTGTAAGCCTCCGGTGCAATTTCAGATTCAACAATGGACCCTTTCAGGGAAGATGATTCTGGAGGTAACTATCCCAAAAAGTGACAAAAATCCTCACTTTGCAGAGGACCCGCCAGGGAAATGGGCAGCTTATATACGGGTTAAAGACCAAAACTTTCCGGCAAACAGAATCCAGCTGAAGGTGTGGGAACAGGAGAAACAGCCACAAGGAGTTTTTATAAAATTCACTGAGCATGAGAAACTTCTCCTATCCTATCTGGAGGAGAATGATTCACTCACAATCAGTAAGTTTATACGATTGACCGGATTAAGCCGTTACAAAGCTGAGCAGATCCTGATCCGTTTTATCTCTTTGCGAATCATCAGAATTGAGTATACGGAAAACCGGATTTTATACCGGCTCATTCCGTCAACCGATTCGGATCAATGAAAAGGTGATATCTTTGTATCAAGAATTCAAAATGAGAAAAAATCTCGTCATAGTTATTTTACTCCTGGGAGGCCTATTCGCAGATGCCCAGAATCAGGTTTTCGATACGCTCCCGGCTTCGGTTACTCATGATTCCGGGACAAGTCTGATCATTCCTCCTAAACGGATGCAGACACATGTAACAATCGGCACACAATTTACTAACTCATCCTGGTACGGGTCCGGACTCTCGACCTTCATCTCTCCAAGTATCTCTTACCGGGTTTCTCCCCGTTTTACACTGGGAGGTGGCGTCAGTATTTCAAATACAACTCTTTTCAACTACCGGCCCTGGTATGAGGTTGGACCTTCACAAACCTATGATGCCAATTTTACCAGAGCGTTGATATACCTTGAGGGAAGCTACCGGGTTACCGACCGGCTTACGATCTCGGGGGCAGGATTCAAAGAGTTCACAATAGATGACAACAGCACTTTCTACAATCCATATACTGGTAGCAGTCCGCACGGAATCTACCTCAATGCAGATTATGAGATCTCCGAAGGAGTTCATATCCAGGCTGGTTTTGGATACACCAAAGGCTACTCACCCTATATGGGATCCCCGATGTACGATCCATCACCCTTCTCAGGAGGGTCTTTTCACTCCTCTCCCTTTCAGCGGGATCCATTCAACACAAGACCGTTTGGGTGGTAAGAAGAGAAATAGCGAAATGGTGAAATAGCGAAATGGTGAAATAGCGAAATAGCGAAATAACGAAACTTGTCATTGCGAGGAACCGAAGCTGCGAGCGCAGTGAAGCAGGTAGTGACGCGGCAATTGTGAGTTTATGGCGATTTATGGCAATCCACGGCAATATACATAATGGATCAGTGTTGAGGGAAATGGTCGGCGATATACTTCAACGCTTCACTTACTGACATCGATGCAGTTGCAGGTCCTAACCGGATGTAAAACTCCTCCTCGAAGCCGGGTTGTTTCAGGAAAACAGGACGAAGGCTCCTTGAACACTCAACGAGGCAAATCGTTTTGCCGCCAAACTTTTCCATCTGGGTTCGGATATACGGACTGACATCTTTTCCAAAACAGGTTCTTATCAATGTCCAAAGATGCAGCAACCAGCGGTCTTCCGTCTGAAGTCTGTCACTCTCAATACCCTCAGCAGATCCATCATCCCGTATTCCGATCAACAGCGTTCCGCCTTCAGAATTGAGGAAGGCTGAAATCGTTTTCAGAACAGACCGCTCGATCTGCTGAGTGGTTTTCCCCTGGCGAAGATCCCATCGGAGAGTGGATTTAAACTCCAGCTCATTGCTTTCTCCCAACCTGATCAGGGACTCAAGTTCCTCAGACCGGTTTGGCAGTAATTCACCCGCCAGGATATAATCCCGGATGGCGGAGGATTCATGCAAAATTGAGGAGAATTCATGATCTTTAGGATGACCTCCTGTGAGTGCAATCATCCCTTTTGCATACTCGGCGGGTGATATCCGGTTTGTTGCCAGAAAGAGAGGCAGAACAAGCCCCGGCTCATGCTCCCTGACCAAATAAATGATGGCACTCTTCTCTTCGGGAGAGAGCTTGCTGTATGTTGTACGGATGACTGAGGCAAACGGATTTTCGGCATCAGCAGATAAATCTTCTTGCTTTACCTTCTCTTCGAAAAAAGCATTTACCCCTGTAAGAAGTTCTGAGAAAATCCAGAGAGAGAGGTTCATTCCATCCTCCCGGAAGGTATCGGCCTTATCCTGCTTCTGTTTTGGCATCCCTGTTTTTACACGTACAAAAGGATCCGAAGCCAGGATATCGGTCATCATCCCGTTCACAGGATCAACTCCCTGAAAAAGAATATCACGCTGAATTTCAAAGAGTTGAAATGAGATTACATGCTCTCCGGATTGAGCCATCAGGAGGTCGGTCAAAATATGTTTCAGCAATCTGCCATTTGGGTGCGCCACCTCATTCCCGCCGGTTGTCAACATAGGTTTGTCGCCCTGATAAATAATGTAATCGTCTG
>CALCGJ010000034.1 GCA_937900965.1 uncultured Bacteroidota bacterium
ATTGCCATCATTGCACATCATTGCACATCATTGCCATGAATTGCCATCTGCTGAAAATCAGTTTTACCCCAGCCCTAAAGGGAGCCTGATTTTCAGCAAAGTTTTTTTTTCTGTAGCTGTAAATGTTCCGTTAATTTGCAATTGAATTTCCGAATCGTTTTTTTAGTTTATTTTTGCATTTAAAATAGCCCCTCGTTAGTCTCTGGGATTGCAGTCCTGGCCTCCTGAAGGGAGGAGTAAGTCCCCTTCAGGGATTTAGGGGTACCCACGAAGTGGAGTAAGTCCCCTTCAGGGGATTTAGGGGCAAAACAGTAAATCGAAATGACCCGAACCGAATTAATTTCCCTGATCCGCCGCAAGCAATCGTTTCTCTGTATCGGGCTGGACACCGACCTGGCGAAACTTCCGCCCCATCTTTTGGAGAGAGAGGATCCGATGTTTGAGTTCAACAAAGCAATTGTCGATGCAACCATCGATTTGACAGTTGCATACAAGCCCAATTTAGCTTTTTATGAGTGTCAGGGTGTGATGGGATGGAATAGTCTGACGAAAACGATCCAGTATATCAACGACACCTATAAGGGCGAAGCATTTACCATTGCCGATGCCAAGCGGGGTGATATTGGAAACACTTCAAAGCAATATGCCAAGGCGATGTTTGATCCTAAATCGTCGGGACTGGATTTTGATGCTGTAACCGTTGCCCCTTATATGGGTGAAGATTCTGTGAAACCTTTCCTGGAGTTCGACAATAAATGGATAATCCTGCTAGCCCTTACTTCTAACAAAGGTTCGGACGATTTCCAGATGATGAGTTCAAAAGAGACCAATTTTCGCTTTTACGAGGAGGTTCTTATAAAGTCTCTCAGCTGGGGCACCGAATCCAACATGATGTATGTAGTGGGTGCAACCAAAGCTGAAAAACTGGAAGAGATCCGATCCCTGGTTCCTGATCATTTCCTGCTTGTTCCGGGAGTTGGCGCGCAAGGCGGTAGCTTGCAGGAGGTTGCAAAATATGGATTGAATAAAGATTGCGGACTTCTTGTCAACTCATCAAGAGGCATTATCTACGCTTCGAACGGAAGAGATTTTGCTGAAAAGGCCCGGGAAGAGGCGAAAATACTACAGGAACAGATGGCGGCGTGTCTGTAGGGGCGGGTTTGGTGACGAAAAAAAGGGGCGGGTTTGGAACCCGCCCTTACAATTACGTTATGATTCTATTCCAGAATTGTGATCCAGCCCCAGTTATCGGGCTCCTCTCCCTCCTGGATTGCACGCAGCATCGTATAGAGTTTTGAAGAGATCGTTCCAACTTTGCCCTCTTTGCAGTAATGATATCCATGGGTGGTATCACGGTCGATGATGGAGCAGATGGGTGAGATCACTGCAGCTGTTCCACAAGCTCCTACCTCTTCGAATTCGGCCAGCTCCTCCACCGGAACCGGACGTACCTCAACATCCATACCTATCTCTTTAGCAAGCGCCTGCAGCGACTTATTGGTAATTGAAGGGAGGATTGAAGTTGACGAAGGTGTTATGTAGGTATTTCCTTTGATCCCGAAAAAGTTGGCAGGGCCGGCTTCATCGATATATTTCCCCTCAGCGGAATCCAGGAATAGTACGGAGGCATATCCATCCTGATGTGCGCGGTGAGCTGGGACAAGGCTTGCTGCGTAGTTTCCTCCAACCTTGATATGGCCGGTTCCTTTTGGGGCCGCACGGTGATAATCCCGCACGATCTCCATCTTCACAGGGCTGAATCCCTCTTTGAAGTACGGACCGACAGGGCCGACAAATACCATGAAGAGATATTCTGTTGCCGGTTTAACACCAACCTGGGGACCGGTTCCGATAAGCAGTGGCCGAATGTAGAGAGAGGCGCCTTCTCCATAAGGAGGAACATATTTCTGATTTAATTTTACTGCGGTAATTACAGCCTCATGAAACAGCTCCCATGGAATCTCTGCCATCATGATTCCCCGGGCCGAATTGTTCATCCGCTTCCAATTCTCGTCCATTCGGAAGATTCGTACCTTCCCGTCTTTCCCACGAAAAGCTTTCAGTCCCTCAAAAGCCTCCTGTCCATAATGCAGACAAGTGGCGGCCATATGCATGGTAATCTGTTCGGAAGAGGATATCTCCATCTCTCCCCACAGACCATTCCGGTAATAGGATCTTACGTTGTAATCAGTCTTAAAATACCCGAAGGGCAGGTTTTTCCAATCAATCTGGTTCATATACAAGTTTTTAATTATTAGGTTCGGATAGTGTCGTAAAATTAAGAAAAAATTCACATTTACTAACTATATGGTACCATCTACTTATTGGGCCTTTGAACAGGCTGTGCTTTTTTCGTATATTTGTTTTAACAACCAGATATCCAAAATTATGAAAAAGAAAGCTATCGCCGCCGTAACCATCGCAATTTTTTCCCTTTTCCTGATCTTTACCAGTGGCTGTAAAAAGAACCTACCCATTACAGATCCGAACCCTGTTCCCGAGAACCCCCTGGAACTCACGGTAAGCAATAGTTTTGACTGGAAGACTACCCGGGAAATTGGGCTGGAAGTGACCGGGATTACAATACCCGCCAATATCAAAAACACTCTTCAGGTGAAATCGACTGACGAAGTGAAGGTTTTCCTGAAAAATCAGATCTTTATGAACCAGGATTATTCTTTAAAATTTACCATTCCTGCATACGAAACGGAGGTTTTAATTACCTACGGATCAATCAGGCAAACACTTGATGTCACTACTGATGTGATCTATTTTAGTTATCTTTCAGAATAAAAACCCACGAAGATGAAGTATTTACTCACGACAATAAGTTCCTTCATACTGCTGCTCTCTGCAACAACTGCATTCAGCCAGTATGAGGTAGATTTCAATGATGGCAGCACAAGCTATTATGAGGCCCTTTGCTGGGATATTGATGAGGCGAGTGTAAGCACATCGCAACCCATTGAAGGGAATCGTAGTATTCGTACATCCAAACTGGATGACGACATTGGCATCATCATCTCTCCCTGGGTTTCGCTTTCCGGCTCAGGCAACCTGACCTTCAAGCACCGGATTTACAATTACAACGGATCCCGGAACCTAAAGGTTTACATTATCAGTGAAGCCAATCCCAGCGGGGAACTTCTGTTTGATTACGACTACTCAAACGGGACGACAAAAACCGAAAGTATTGCCATCACCCAGAGTGGGGTATACAAATTCAAGTGGCGTTTCTCAGGATCCGGAGGCAATTCCAGGGGACAACTGGATCTCGTTTCCATTCCCGGAACCTATGCTTCTGATCCTTCCAACGATTGCGACCCGATAGCAGCCAATCCTGATACCGATGGAGACGGTGTGCCAGATACCGAAGATGATTACCCAACTGACCAGTACCGTGCCTACAACAACTTCTATCCTGCATCCGGACAGTCGACCCTCGCTTTTGAGGACCTCTGGCCTTCTGCCGGGGACTACGACCTGAACGATGTGGTTGTTGGATACAGTTTCAAAATTGTTACCAATGCCAGCGACAATGTGGTAGACATGATCGGTACCTTCGTCCTGCGTGCTTCCGGTGCCGGACTTCACAACGGCTTCGGATTCCAGCTCCCCAATGTGGATCCCACCTCAGTGATCAGTACCACCGGGTACCAGATACTACCCTCTTCAGGCTATACATTAGGGTCCAACGGTCTGGAAACGGGTCAGACCTTTGCCACTATCATTGTGTTTGACGATTTTTTCCGATTCGTGGTCCCTGCAGGTGGCGGCACAGGAGTAAACACAACGGCCGGTCAAACTCCGGTACCTTATGATACCATCACGGTAACGATGGCCTTCATGAACAACGGCACACCCGGAGCAGGAGGGGCGGTGAGTATTACCACCCTGAACATTTCCGAGTTTAATCCCTTCATCATTGCGAGGATGGAACGTGGAAGAGAGATCCACCTGCCTGATTACGAACCCACCAACAAAGCCGATCCTCAGTACTTCGGCATCGAGGATGATGACTCCAATCCCTCCATAGACAAGTATTACAAAACAGCCGGAAACCTTCCCTGGGCATTGAATATATATGAAGAGTTTGATTATCCGCTGGAGGAGGTTTCTGTTACTTCTGCCTACCTGAAGTTTGGCGATTGGGTGCAAAGTAACGGAGCACAATTCCCCAACTGGTATCAGAACAATCCCGGTTACAGGAACGCCAGTAAAATTTATTGACGAGGGACGAGGGACGAGGGACGAGGGACGAAGGACGAGGGACGAAGGACGTGATAACTAGATAACTGGATAACTGGATAAGTAAGTCACTGCCAACTGCTCACTACTACCCGGCTTCCTGCTCTATCAACGCCATGGCTAGGAGCAGTTCTTTATAAGAGAAGGGTTTTTTCAAGACTTTATTTACCTTAAGGGAGAGTGCTGTACTCAGGTATTTTTCGGCATCTATCTGTCCGCCCCCTGACATCGCTATGATTTTCACTTTAGGATCTAACTTCCGGAGTTCGATAATGGTCTCGATCCCCTCCATGACGGGCATGATGATATCTGTTATCACCAGATCATAGTCTCCTGTTCTGAAAAATTCTATACCTTCTTCGCCATCATTGGCAGTTGCCGATTTCAACCCTGCTTTGGCGATCATCTGCGAAAGAATGAGCCGAAACGATTGATCATCTTCAATGATTAATACTTTTTTCATTAACAACGTTTTTTATGTTCATATACCGAGTGACCGGGTGAACGAGTGAACGAGTGACCGAGTGAACAAGTGAACGGGTGAACAAGTGAACGAGTGACCAGGTAGGGGCAATTCATGAATTGCCCCTACTTGTAATTCGTCCTACATCCTACATCCTACATCCTACGTCCTTCGTCCCTCGTCCCTCGTCCTTCGTTACTCCACCGGCAGGGTGAAATAAAACGTGCTGCCTTTCCCCTCTTCACTCTCTACCCAAATTTTTCCGCCGTTTTTTTCGACGAATTCCTTACAAAGTATCAGCCCCAAGCCGGTCCCTTTCTCATCCGCTGTACCCCGGGTACTGTACTTGTTGTCAATCCTGAATAATTTCTCCATATCCTTAGTTGGAATACCGATCCCCGAATCCCTGACGGATATCTCACATAAATCCTGATCAGGCTTTACTGTAATCACAATCCTGCCTCCAAAAGGGGTAAATTTTACTGCATTGGAGATGAGGTTTCTCAAAACGGTCAGGATCATCTGCTTATCGGCCAGCACCTGGCACTTATCTGTCACTTCAGCATCCATCCGGATTCCTTTATTAGTCGCAGGTCCCTCCATGAGCTCCATGCTTTCTGAAATCAGGTTTTTCAGATTTAAGGGTTGCGGGTTGTAGTCAATTAATCCGGTTTGAGAATTGGCCCAAACCAGCAGGTTTTCCAGCAAATCAAAGGCTCTTTCGGAGGAGCTTTTAATCGTATTCAACAAACTTTCAATCCGTTTCTCATCCAGGCTTCTATAATCTTCGATCAGGACGTTGGTCAGTCCCAGGATGGCGTTGAAGGGGCTTTTCAGGTCATGAGCGATAATGGAGAAGAATTTATCCTTGGTGGCATTTGATTCCCGTAAGGCAGTTGTGAACTTCTGTATCTGCATTTCAGTCCTCTTACGGTGGGTTATATCCCGCACAATTCCTATAAAGATCGTCTCACTACCGGCATGGGCCTCGGAAAGTGACATCTCCAGTGGAAAAACCTCCCTGTTTTTCCGTTTTCCCTTGAATTCAAAGATTCTCCCAAGAATGGTTGACACTCCGGTATCGAAGTAGCGCTTGATTCCATTCATAAATATTTTCCCGTATTTTTCGGGTATAAGGAGATCTATTGTTTGAAAATGAATCTCTTGCATTGTATATCCAAAAATACGTTCGGCAGCCAGGTTGAAGAGCTGGATCCGTCCTTGTGAATCGATGGAGATAATTGCATCGGTAGCAACTTCGGTAAGTTTGCGGAACCGTTCTTCGCTTTCCCGCAGGGAATCTTCTACCTGTTTCCGGTCGGAAATATCGAATCCCATTCCATAAAGGTGGATTCCACTATCCGTTTTCACGGCTTCACCAGAAAAATAATAGGGTGTACGCTTCCCCTCTTTGGAGATTAAATCAGCTTCCACGTGCGAGGACCCTTTCCTGAATACTTCCAGAACACTTGCGGCGAGGCTCCTTCTGTCGGACCCCTGAAACAGCTTAAGTGCGTGCAATTCTGAGAGCTCTTTTGCCGAGTAGCCTGAGACTAGCTCAAACTTCCTGTTCCATTTTACGAAATAGCCTTTGCGGTCCATTATATAAAAAATGCCTGGCAGTCCATCAAGCATGTTTTCCAGTATCATTTCAGCCATTTCTCTATCGTTTTAAAAGTTCGTCCCTCGTCTTTCGTCATCTTAAAACAGGGGCTATTTAAGGGCGGGTTTGGAGTTCTGACTGGCAGGGGCGGGTTTGGAACCCGCCCCTACTATCCGCCCACCGGCAATGTAAACGTGAACGTACTCCCTTTCCCCTCTTCACTCTCTACCCGGATCTCTCCTCCGTGTTTTTCTACAAATTCCCGGCAAAGGATCAACCCAAGGCCGGTCCCTTTCTCATTGGCTGTTCCCTTTGTGCTGTATTTGTTATCTATTTTAAAAAGGTTTTCAGTCTCAGCATCAGGTATCCCGATACCAGAATCCTTCACAGATATTTCCCAAAACTGATCAGACGTTGATGCTGTGATCTTAACTTCACCTCCCTTTTTGGTGAACTTCAATGCATTGGATAACAGATTCCTAAAAACTGTCCGGATCATTTGTTGATCTATTAAGACCACTATATCGGTTTGAATGTCAGAGACAATCCGCACCCCCTTATTGATTGCCTGAATTTCAACAAGATTGATCACCTTTTCAACCACATCCGACAGATTTGTTTGAATCGGATTGAAGTCTATCTTCCCTGTTTGCGTATTTGCCCAAACCAGCAAGTTTTCGAGCAGTTCGAATGCCGATTCTGAAGAGCCACTAATCGTCTTTAGCAGCCTGTTGATTTCTGCCTGGCTCATTGTCCCGGAGTCGGTGATCAATACATTGGTTAGTCCCAGAATGGAGTTAAACGGGGTTTTCAGATCGTGCGCAATGATAGAGAAAAATTTGTCCTTTGTCGCATTCGATTCCCGAAGTTCGTTTGTAAATCTTAACAGGTCGGATTCGGCTTTTTTCCGCTCCGAGATATCCCGGATAATCCCAATAAAGTTTACTTCATCGCCTACTTTGACTTCCGAAAGCGAAAGTTCTATTGGGAAAATTTCGCCCCCTTTGCGTTTTCCTTTGAGTTCCATGGTCTTTCCAAGTACTGTGGTCTGTTCAGTTGACAGATGTCTGTGGATCCCATGCATGTGCATATCCCCATGCTCTTCCGGAATCAGGACACTTACACTCTTATGGAGCACCTCGTTTGCCGGATACCCAAAAATCCTCTCTGCAGCACGGTTGAACAGGTGAATAGAACTCTGTGGATCGATGGCAATGATCGCATCGGTAGCGGTTTGGGTAAGACTTCTGTACTGTTTTTCACTCTTTAACAGTGCTGTTTGCGCCTCCTTTCTTGCCAGTTCAGCTTTATCGGCATTGCGAAAAATGACCTGGGAAATTTTCATCACTATAAAAACAAGAAGGGGGATGTACAGAACCAATAAGATAGATGATATCAACGCGTTATTGATAAATGAAAACCGTGAAAATGCTTCATCAAGTAAATCATCTGCCAGTACAGCGATAATGAGTATCGGGAGAAAACTTCGCAATATCCTGGCGGATGGGCTGGGCCCGGAAAATCGCCTTAACAACAGGCTCCCGGGGCCTCCCATTGCCACTAGTCCACTTCCCAGAGCAATAAAAACAATTGTTGTGAGCAGAGCAAGTGGGATTACATCTCCTCCATATAAAAACGGAGTGCCAAACAGGTATCCTATAAAAGCTGTGAACCCTGTAAACAGGACGATAAACCCTATACCACTGACCAGGTTCAATATAGATGTCTTCTCCTTTCCAAACAGTTTGATCAGCGTAGCAAGACCGCACAGAAAGAATAACAAACCGGTTACCGGGGAAGAGCGGTTGACAGGGAAATCTCCTAATTTCTCTTGTACAGGGAAAACAGTATCATCCAAAGTAAGTTCAACATCCAGAAAATATTCAAGAAATTTCATGAGTGCATAAACCGTGAACAGTGTCAAAAATACAATAACCAAGGTTCTTAGGTGACCTTCCTGCCTTTTGTAGTTCCCAGTAAGATAAATCACTCCAAACCCGGCTGAAAGGATCGCGGTTGCCACGGCCATTGGTATATAATCAGGATATATGCTGGAAATTATCATAAATTCTAAAATCTTAGCTGCCAGGGCAATAGCACCAATTATAAACGTTATCCCACCCGAAAAGGCGATTACCCTGGCAAGGGTCCTGGTCTCATGTATAGTTGAAAGATTATTCATGATTGCGGCATATATTTACTGACCATCTCCAGAAATACAATTTTCCGGATCGGTTTCGTGATTAAATCAATACAGCCTGAAGAGATCGCCTCTTCCCTGTCCTTCGTCATGGCATAAGCCGTTTGAGCGATCACCGGCAGGTTAGGACGTGTTTCCCGGATCAATCTTGTAGCATCAAAACCATTCATTACCGGCATCTTCAAATCCATCAGTACCAGGTCGATCTCCGGTCTCTCTGAACATTTTTCTACCGCTTCCTGACCGTTCTTTGCCCAGATAACCGAGACACCTATACCTTCCAGATAGATCTCCAGAAGATCATAGTTTGAGTCTTCATCTTCAGCGACCAGAACCGTTTTGCCCTTGCAGTTCAGAACAACTGCGGGTTCAGCAGGTAACTTATGTTCTTTTCCAGGTATTTCACCTTTGTATGGAATTGTGAAATAGAAGGTAGATCCTCTCCCCTCTTCTGACTCAACGCGGATGGCACCACCGAGGAGCTCTGTCATTTTCTTTGCTATTGAGAGTCCCAATCCGGTTCCACCATGGGTACGGGTATGTGACTCATCTGCCTGACGGAAGATGTCAAAAATGATCTCCTGTATATCTGTTGGCATCCCGATTCCGGTATCTTTCACGAAAAATTCCAAAAACGTGTCGTTGTTATATGATTTAACAGCATATCCGAATTCAATCGTTCCTTCAATTGTGAACTTCAGAGCGTTATTCAACAGACTCATCAGGATCTGCCCGAGTTTCTCAATATCGGTATCCACCCAATGATCATGACCATCTTCCGGGGCGGACGAAAGAATATGGATATGCTCTTTATGGACTTTCCTTTGTTCCTCACGAACCAACTTGTCAATATCTTCCATGATTGTTCGGAGGTAGAGATTCTCTTTTTTAACCTCAGCTTTTCCGCTTTCAATGACGGAAATATTCAGAATATCATTGATGATCTCCAACAAGTGGTGTCCACCCTTGTTGATATGTTGAACAAAGTCAAGGATATCATCTATGGATGTTTCAGCATCAATGAGCTGTGAGAACCCTATCACGGCATTCAACGGTGTGCGCAATTCATGTGACATGGTAGCCAGGAAGGCAGATTTCAGCCGGTCTGATTCCATCGCTTGTTCAAGCGCCTGAATCAACTCCTGATCTGCTCTTTTTCGTTCAATGGAGATGCTGATCTGCTGAGAGATCACCTCCAGCATTTCCAGATCACCTGAACCATATGCATTTTCATCCGAATAGCTCTGTACAGCAAATACCCCGATCACGTTGCCTTTAATTAGTAAAGGGATGCCAAGCCACACCTTGGCTTTTTCACCAATGGTCTCAATCCTGCCTGAAGCCGCCAGTTGATCAAGATCATCCCGTTTTCCCAGGAATGCTTTTTTTGTCCTGATCACATAGGCAGTAAGCGTTTTCCCAGCCGGGAACGATGTGATAGTGTCTTTTTGATCGGCATAGTAGGGGATGGAAATAAAATCCATTGACTCATCGTACATGGCAATGTAGAAATTGGTTGTATCGATGAGTGTTGAGAGCTGTTTCTGGATAAGCATCACCAACTCTTCCAGGCTGCTGGAAGTATTTGTGAAAGTAGATATTTCGTAAATAACTTTCTGTATCTGGTCCGATCGTTTGCGACCTACGTAGTCGCCAATTTGCTTCGAGATGGTGATAATCATCTCCTTTTCTTCCTGTAAAAACATTAACGAGCCTGGTTGATCGACAGCGTCCATTACTCCCACTTCAATTCTACCTACTTTTTTGTTATTGTAACGAATATCAGAGCCATAGTGATGAGTACACAGGTCGAAATTCCTCCCCTGGTATTGGATCCTTTCGATTTCCAGTTTGCAAAAGGTTCTCTCCACATCCGAAAAGCCCAAAGGAACCAGTTCGAGGATCCCCTCTGAGAAGTCCTCCATGGTTGAACTTATCTCAGCAATGATTGCAATATTGTGCATCACATTCAGTTCTTTAATCCGTTGGTTAGTTTTTCTCTCAGATTCCATCCGGGTAAAGGCGATCCCAAGGGTAGCTCCGATCTCTTCTAAAAACCGGATCATTCGAAGGGTAAGCATATTTTTCCGGTGATCGCATAGCTGAAGCAGTCCGATCACCATTTCTCCGGAGTGCAGCGGGATCAACGCCAATGACTCATACCCATCTTCTATACAGTGGTTACGTGTAAAGGCAACCCGGTCATTTTGTGCAGAACCGACATTGAGTTGTGTGGAGGAATTTGTCCAGAAACTCCCTACCCCTGTATAAAATGGCTGAGCCGGATCAAACCGTTCCCGGATGATATTTCCGCACATGCAATCCAGTACCGGACTTCCATCCTTATCCAGGTGGATCGCACCCTCCTTATCCCTGGAACACAAAAAACTATCCGATTTGAGGAATAGATCCTGGAAGCCGTTGGATTCAAAATAGGGATAGTCCTGACCCTGTTTAAGCCGGATACCAACAGCTTCAATCCCTGTGAACATTTTGATCTCCGTAAGAATATCCCTGAGTAGCTTCTCCCAGACATTTTGCCGGTTAAGAATGGATAGGATCCTGTTTGTCAGGCGTTTCTGGTTGTCAGTCTGTTTTCGTTCAATGGCATGTATAATTGTTCGAACGAGGATCATCTCATCCAGCTGGTCCTTCACTAAATAGTCCTGTGCGCCCTTTTTAACCGATTCCAGACCCATAGCAACATCACTAAAACCTGTAATAAAAATAACAGGGATATCAGGCACTGTTGTCATAATCTGATCCAGTGTATCGAGTCCCTGGTTGTCAGGCAGACCCATATCTGCCAGCACGATATCGATCCGGTCAGTTGACAAATTCCCTATCACTTCAGTAGGTGAGGTTGCCAGGATGACTTTGAATCTATATCCGGAGGCATTTCTAAGGTACTCCCCGATTAAGGTGGCATCACCATCGTTGTCTTCGATCAACAGGACTTTAATTGTCTCTGTATTCATGATTGTTCCTTTCTCCTAAGCATATAAGTAACCACCCATCAATCTCAGGCATCAGGATATCGGAGATAACAAGTTGGGCAGGGTGGTTTGGATCAGGTTCCCGACCTGGGCAGGACCGTCATCCGTAATGATGATCTTCTTTTTCATCTCTCAAATATTCTGGTGATCTTCTCCATGAGTTCTGTTGCCTTAATCGGTTTGGTCAGAAGGTCAGAAAATCCTGCATCCAGAATCTGCTCTTCATCATGGCTAAGCGCGTAGGCCGTTTGAGCTACAATGGGGATGCCTTTCCCCATTTTCAGAATCAGCTCCACAGCAGTATAGCCATCCATCACCGGCATCTGAATATCCATCAGGATGAGATCTATTTCCTTTCCGTTCGAACACATCTCCACTGCCTCTTTTCCATTTTTTGCCCAGAGGATATCCACATGTGTTTTCTTTAAAAGATGTTCAATCAACATAAAATTTGACTCTACATCCTCAGCTATCAGGATTCGTCTGTCTGACCAGTTGACTGCTTCTCCTTCCAATGCTTCAATTTCCAGTGAGGGTTTACCCAGCACTTGCTCTGGAATGTTCAATGGGAGCGAAACAGTAAACAGAGATCCTTCTCCTACCGTTGATTCCACGCGAATCTCTCCCCACAGAAACTCAACCAGCTTCTTAGTAATGGTTAGGCCCACACCGGTCCCGCTGTATTTCTTTGTATGAAACTCTTCCAGTTTGGTGAACTTGTCAAAGATCAGATGGATCTTGTCATTGGGGATTCCGGTTCCCGAATCACGAACAAACAGTTCAATAAACCCAGGGTTATCCAGTGTATAACCGAGTTCAATAAATCCTGATTCAGTAAATTTCAGGGCATTCTTTAACAGGTTATTCAGGACTTTCTTCGTTCGGGACTGATCTATCAGTATGGTAAAGTGCTCTTCTTTATTTGCCGTTATCAACCGGAAAAGGAGCTGATCCATTTGGTGCTTCTCCTTTTCGACAAATTCATTCTTTACCGATTCGAGAAAAGCATTGATTCTGCACTCAGTCAGGCTGGGTTCAATCGTCTCCGACTCAATCACTGACAGGTCTACAATGCTGTCGATTATACCCAGGAGGTTAGCACAACCGGTTTCAATATGGCTGGCAAATTCGGTTCTCTCCTCATCAGTAATATCCGGATCCCCGATAAAAGTAGAAAAACCGAGGATCGCATTCATAGGTGTCCTTATCTCATGTGACAGGTTGTTCAGAAAGGCGGATTTCAGTCTGTCGGCCTGTTCGGCGATCTCTTTGGCTTTCCTGAGTTCTATGTTTTTTTTCATCGCAGTCTGGTACGTAGAGACCAGGAAGTTCTCCAGCCTTGGATTGATTGAGGTACCGGAGGGTTTTTGCGGATGCAGTAATTTCTCAACCCACTCGAGCAGTTCTGCCTCCTCATAGGGTTTTACCAGGTAACTATCGGCTCCTGCCTGCAATCCCCTGATCAGATCCCCGGGTGACGAAAGCGTGGTGAGCAGCAGAAACGGGATCTGACTGAGGGAAGGTTCCTCCCTGACAGCTTCACAGAATACGTATCCATCCATTTCGGGCATCAGTACATCACTGATGATCAGGGCAGGTGGGTTTTTCTTCGCCAGGTTCAATGCCTCTTTCCCATTCTCTTCATGGAGCACGTTATATCCCTGGTTTTCCAGGATAGAGGTCAGGATCTCAGCTTGAGTGGCGCTATCTTCTGCAATCAGAATGGTATAATTCTCATTCTTCATTGTTCGGGTTTAGGTCTCTGATTGAGCCGCAATGAATTGCGGCTGTACGATTTTTTCTATTCCTCATCATTCGTCTTTCGTCCTTCATCCTTCGTCTTTCGTCCTTCATCCTTCGTCTTTCGTCCTTCATAAATCTCCTGCAGAATATCCCTGACTGACTCAAACTCACCTGTTTTATCAAGAAAAAAATCTGCTCCAAGCTCCAAACATTTCTTCCGGTATTGTGGATAGGGGAAGTTGGTAAGAATAATAATTTTCACATCCGAATTCTTCTTCCGTATCTTCTCCAGGATCTTGATCCCGTTTTCTCCCGGGAGGTGAATGTCGAGGATGATCACATCAGGATATATTTCACTACAGGAGTCATAGGCCTCTTCCGCATTACCTGCCAGAGCGACATCATGAATCACTTCAAACTCACGGATCAGGTCAATAAGTCGTTGCCTGATCAATTCCGAATCGTCTACGATGAGTACTTTCATTTGCACTAGTTTTTATCTGTGTGCAAGGTACGATAGCGGGACAGGGCATTCCTATAGGGGAAATGCTGAAAATGGTGTAGGGTATTCCCTACGTGGGACGAAGGACGAGGGACGAAGGACGAGGGACGAGGGACGAGGGACGAGGATCCTAACCAAAAGGACTGATAAAATCTTGTCTTCCTATTATTGCCATTATTTCGACAATATCATTATTAATTCTATAAAAAATGCTATCAGATCCACAGACACAACGCCTATAACCTTTTTTAATATTATCTGCGGATTCAAATGAGAAAGGTCGTTGACCAATAATATCAAAACAATGAAAAAAGGAATCAACGTATTTATCAGCCTGAGCCATTCCAAATATTTTGACACCGTAATGATGAATCCTAATCAAGTCTTCTTTGGCTTCATTAGTTATTCTATATTTAGCCATTAAGCAAAGACTTTGATTGTATTAAAATTTGCTCTTTAGTATCTTCCGTAAAACCGCTTTTTTCAGACTTATCTAATTTAGCTCTAATCCAGTCAATTTGAACCTGTTGATTTCTAGCTTGTCTAATCAAATCATTGACCAGTTCACTCTTGCTAGAGTATTCTTCTTGGTCCACCTGTGATTTTAACCATTCATCATTTGGTTTTGTAAATGATATACTTTGTCTTGCCATAACAATATATTTTGATGCAAATATACACCATATTAGAACCATTAGCAAATTTTTCTAATATCGTTGCCAACAATTAAAAATAAACGCAAGTGAATATATATTTGCAAACCAGGTTGCTTCGTCACTGGAAGATCGATGGCGATACAACAGAACGAGGTTGCTTCGTCACTTCTGCTTCGGTTCCCTCGCAGCTTCGGCTCCTCGCAATGACACGGGGGGCGGGGGGCGTGGAGGGGTCGTCCCTCGTCCCATTTAACCGCCGAAGCTTTAGCGGAGGTGGTCGTCCTTCGTCAATCAACCAGTCCCTCCTGGATAGCGAACCGTATGATCTCGGCGGTACTTTTAAGACTCAGTTTCTCCAGGATACGTTCGCGGTAGGTGCTGATGGTTTTTGAACTCAGGGAAAGATTTTCACCTATCGCTTTGATTGATTTGCCGGAAGCAAGCTGACAGAGCACGTCAAATTCACGATCAGAAAGACTTTGGTAGATAGGTTTGTCATCAGTCTGGTCACAATCGGTCGCCAGGATCTCAGCCAGGGAGGCAGTAATGTATTTCTTGCCCGCGGCCACTTTCCGGATCGCTTTGATCAGCTCTTCGGGAAGTGTTGATTTAGGCAAATATCCTGACGCACCGGATTTCAACGCCCGGATGGCATATTGCGCTTCGGGATTAACACTCAGGATAAGCACAGCAATTTTGGGCCGCAGTACCTTCAGATCCTTCAGCAGCTCCAATCCGCCCTTGCCGGGCATGGTAATATCCAGAAGTACAATATCATAGTCATTATTCATGACCTTGTCAAGCAACTCTTTCCCCTCCCCTGCTTCATCAATCGGCCCGATATCAGAATGCTCGGAAAGAATCTGCCGGATGCCCTGCCTTACTACGGGGTGGTCGTCTGTTATCAGAACTTTGATCACGATTCGTGTTTTTCGATAAGGTCAAAGGTAGTGAAAATTAGTTGGCAGTGGGCAGTGGGCACTGCCTACTGCCCACTGATTGGAATCTCAACAACAATCTCAGTTCCTTTCCCGGGGGCTCCTTTGATGGTGAAGGTACCCCCACAAAGACGGGCACGTTCCTCCATTCCGGTGAGGCCGAACGACTGCTTGTCAACAATATCCTCTTCAGAGAATCCCTCTCCGTTATCTTTTATCCGCAACCTCCATTTACTCTCATTTGCAATCAGACTAAGTACCACGTTTGATGCCTCTGAATGCCGCATGATGTTGGTGAAAGCCTCCTGTACGATTCGAAAAACCTGTGTTCCAATCTCATCAGGCATTGTCATATCCTCGGGGATGATGCTAACCTTGCATGGCACGTCGGTGCGGTTTGAAAATTCATTGGTCTGCCAGATGATCGCTGCTCCAATCCCGAGGTCATCCAGGATGCTTGGCCGCAGCTTGGAAGAAATTTGTTTAACCCCGGTAACCGTTTCCATCAGCAGTCCCTGCATGGAGATAAGCTTGTCCGATACCTCCGGAAAGTCAGTAGGAATTCTGGCAGCAAGCCATGCCAGGTCGATGTTTAGTGCAGTCAGTTTCTGCCCCAGGTCGTCGTGGAGGTTCAAGGCAATCTCTTTCCGCTCCTCCTCTCTCACCTCCTGGATATGCGCTGCAAGATCACGTAATTTCTCATGCGACTCCTTCAAGGCTTTCTCACTCTCGAGCCGGGCAATATTCTGCGCTTTCAGATCTTCAAGAATATTTAACAGAGAAATCTGGCTTTTCTTCAGTTTCGCCTGAACCTCTGTCTGTATAATCTCTGCCTGCTTCCTCCTTTCCAGCTCATTTGTCAGCTTTTCGGTCTGTTCTGATACACGTTGGGCTAAAATCTCTTTCTGGTGCAAAGCCAGCATATTGGCTGACTTAATCCTCATCATTGAACGGATCATCGTGGCCAGCTCAGACTGATCAAACGGCTTCTTCAGAAAAGCCTCTGCTCCCGCTTCAAGCACTTTGATCCGCATTTGCGGGTCGATCGAAAATGCCGTATTCAATACCACAGGAATTAACTTCAACCTGTCATCCTTTTTCAATTCTATGCAAAGTTCGAATCCATCCATTTCGGGCATCACTACATCGAGAAATATGATGTCGGGGTCCTCTTTTACAGCCAATCCGATACCCTTTCGGGCGCTCAGCGCAGTATATATCACTGCGTCAGGGAATAAACCCTGTACCATTGTCTGAAAAGTGGTCAGGTTATTGCTGTTGTCGTCGATCACCAGAATTTTTATCTTCTGCATTATCCAACGATTTTATATTTGTCTGCCTCTCCCAATTTCTTCAAAAGAGCATTCACCTCTTTTTTCAATTCAATCATGGTAAACTCCCGTCCAATCGTCAGGTCGTTGAAACGCTCGAGTTCCTCCATTTTCTGCATAAGCGACCTCTCTGCTGCTTTCCTATCAGTGATATCGGTAAGCATACCCTGAAGGCCAACAACATGCTCCCCGGCTTTAACAGCATGGCTGGAGGTGCGCACCCATCTCACCTCTCCGCTCTTTGATTTCATACGGTATTCCCTTGGTTTGACCTCTCCGTTGAGAATTTTCCCGAATGCCTGGCGGATCAACTCTACATCCTCCGGAACTACGAGATCTGAGAAATGCATACCAATGATTTCATTCGGCATAAGCCCAGGATCTGCAGGCTTGAAGGACTCACATAATTTATGGTACCATCAAGACTGACCGAGTAGGCGACATCGTTAAGATTTTCAACTAGTTCACGGTATTTTCCCTCACTCTCATGCAGGGAAGCTTCTGCCAGCTTGCGCTCTTCAATCTCAACTAGTAGGTCCTGCATTAGGTTTAGGGAGGCATCCCGTGCAGCGAGCAAGTCAGTGTTCGCTTTTTCAAGTTCACGACTTCTCTCCGTAACCTCTTCATTCATCATTTTAACCTCCGCAGATGCCTTCTTCCTCTCCAGGGCCTCTTTTATGGCAAAAGGCATCCGTGTGATGTTGTCTTTCAGAATATAATCAACTGCTCCCAACTTCATACATTCAACGGCGACCTCCTCATTCTGGGTTCCGGTAAACATGATAACGGGAAGCATTTCATCATGGTTCTTTATGATTTTCAGCGCCTCCAATCCATCAAACTGAGGCATGGAGTAATCGCAGATGATCAGATCGGGGCAGAAAGTTTTCAGCGCTTTCCGCAGCTCCTCCTCCATTTCCACCCGGTGTGACGAGATCTGAATTCCCTCTTTCGCCAATTCGTGCTCAGCCAGCTCAACATCTGTTTTACGGTCTTCGATAAATAAAATACGGATCGGGTCCATGGTGGTGCCGGATTGGAATCGGTTAATAGATCAAAGGTAGTAAAAAATCAGTTGGCAGTGGGCAGTGAAACGAGGGACGAGGGACGAGGGACGAGGGACGAGGGACGAGGGACGGTTTCGGGAATCAAAATCCAATAATATCTGATAATTTTGGAATTGAGATCCAATAATATCCGGAAAATTCAGGAAAGCATTTCTCAGCATCTTGCAAGAAAGGAGTATACCATCATCACAGGGTCCAGGCAGAGCGGGAAGACATCGTTGTTGATGGCATTGTTCAATGATTGGCCGTTACCTCTTTGTTCTGCAGAAATGTTTTCATATTGATCTGGTAAAACCGTTCCATAGTAACCTGAGGAAAGAGCTGACAAAAATGCCGAAGGGCTATTTTAACGACAGTGGATTACGAAATATCGCGTTGAACCGCTTCTATGCATTTGAGAACAGGGAAGACCGGGGTATGTTGCTGGAGAATTATGTATTCAATCGATTACGCGATCTGAACAGGGAAGGCACTGTGTATTTCTGGCGAACAGCAGACCAGCATGAAGTTGATTTTGTAGTTTCATCAGAATCCTTGAAGGGAAATGCATATGAAGTTAAAATGAACTGTACCGGGATAAAACCCGGGACATATAAACGATTTACAGAACAATATCCAAATTATCCATTGGAAACGATTTCCTATACGATTCATAAAGATTGTAAATGGGTACTGAAACTTTAGTGGGCAGTGGGCAGTGGGCAGTGGGCAGTGGGCAGTTGGCAGTAGGCAGTAGGCAGT
>CALCGJ010000035.1 GCA_937900965.1 uncultured Bacteroidota bacterium
AAGGGGACTTGCATCGCTTCGCGAATATTTCCTTCCCGAGTCCTCGGGAGAGGATTAAGGAGGGGTCATCCCGTAGGGAGTAAGCCCCCTTTAGGGGGTTTGGGGGTAAATCCTCCGTGCTTTAATCCTGAGTGACAGGTCATCAACGTACCATGTCCCCTCCGATGGCTTCCAGGCGAATACCTTAATCTTGTAAGTCGGCATGTGAAGCTCAGGTGGGAGGCCATATCGGAAGGTTGCCAGAAACCACTCGTCCGGTGTATAGGTGCCAGGCCGGATATATTCTGATTGCCATTCAATCTGTACCCCGCTTGGTTTGTCCCAGATCTCCATAACCAATTGAATGCTGGTGGCAGGATCTGCTGTAAACAGCCAGGCAGAGATCTCCAATTCATATATACCTTCGTGGTTGAGAGAGTCAAAATCCACTGTAAATCCTGGCGAAAACGCATGTGAATTGTCCAGAATAACACTTCCTGCTCCCTGGTGGACAATCGAGTCTGAATAAAGATCCCATCTTCCGGGAAGAGGTTCTTCAAAATCATGTGACCCCTCAAATGCCATAATTTCCTGGGTCTGTTTTTCCTCATCCAGCTTTTTATAATCCCAGAATAACAGTAGAGCAAATCCTCCTGCCACCAGGAAGATCAAGAAAAGGAGCCGTGCCAGGCTGGTTTTTCGATTACCAGCCAAACTGATCCATCTCCGTGCAGATGATTCTGTTTTCATCAGCAGGAACGCCACACCACATACTACTGCCACGAAAAGGAGGCCAATAAGCAGGGATGCTATAGGATTCCCCAACTCATTCGCCAGGTTGATGAAAGGGGAACGCATATATCCATGAACGGCAAAGAGGTACATAGAGATCACCCCAATTGCGGAGATCATGGGGTAGAGGTTCCTCATCCGGGATTTCATTCCGATCAATCCCCGGATTGTTACCACCAGAATTACAGCCACTGCCAGGTTAGCAAATGGCCAGAGCCAGCTGTAGATATTCCCTCCTACCATGACAAGTATAGCAATCATAAGGACCCACCAGGGAAGTTTTACTTTTTCGCGGGAGGCGAGGAAGATCCCAAGACAAAATTCAGGCAGGTGCCCCATGAAGGTCATATAGGGGTTGAGGTTTACTGCCTGCATTGGCTGATACATCAGGATGGTGAAGATATACCCGACAAACACCAGTCCGACGAGCCCCATCCAGTCACCCTTTCGGTGGATCCACATCAGCAAGGGAAAGACCAGGTAAAACTGAAAAATGAAAGAGTAAAACCACCAGGGTCCGGTGATGACCATCGCTTTCCCGGGAACCAGGTTTGCAAAGAGTGTGAACTGGAGGCCAAGATTCTCAAGGGTGTTTATCCCTATCAACCTTCCTGAAGTGATCAGTGTAAAGATGATGAAGCCGATTCCTGCCAAAATCAGCGATGGATAGAGTTTATCAAAACGATGACCTATGAACCTTCCATAGGGAGGACGGGATTTGCGATACGAAAGCGTCAGGCCGTACGCGCTGAAAACAATAAAGGCCTGGACACCGTAATGCCCCAGAAAATTGAAAAACACATGAAATAACTCCAGCGGATTGTTCCTTAGAAAGATCCAGCTCTTGCTGATGGACAGTGCGTTGAACCAGAATTCATTTTCGCCGGTTATCGGCGTAACCCAACGGTAATAGTTGTGCAGGACAATCAGGAGGATAGCCACTCCTTTCAGGAAGTATGTCTCTTCACGGGAAAAAGAGCGAATCGTAATGTGGGAATTCATAGCCAAAAATAAGAAAATATGCGCTCTTTGAATCACTTTTGTTATCTTGCAATATCAATTCAGAACTATGAAACTAATAGAGGTAAACAACGAAGCAACACGGCGGGAGTTCTACGATGTAGCCCGTATTCTTTACGCTGATGACGATCAGTGGGTATGTCCCCTTGATGTCGAAATAGAGGATATTTTCAATCCGGAAGAGAATTCCTTGTTCAGGGATGGCGGTGCGATCCGGTGGATCCTGCATGATGATTCCGGTCATCCGACTGGACGGGTAGGTGCCTTTTTCAACCGTGGCAAAGCTTCCAAAAACGAACAACCTACGGGAGGACTTGGATTTTTTGAGTGTATCAATGATCAGGATGCCGCAAACATGCTTTTTGATGCCTGCCATGATTGGCTGAAAGAGAAAGGGATGGAGGCGATGGATGGTCCGATCACATTCGGAGAGAACATCACCAACTGGGGATTGCTTATCGATGGGTTTACTCTCCCCGTGTATGGCATGCCTTACAATTCACCCTATTACAAAGAGCTCTTTGAAGGATACGGATTCAGCACCTATTTCGAACAGTTCTCTTACGAAAAAGATCTTGCAGAGCCATTTCCTGAAAGGCAGGTCAGGTTCTCTTATCATCTGAAAGACAAGTATCAGGTTGAACATTTCTCTTACAAGAAAAAAGAGAAGTACCTGAACGAGATCTGCACGATTTACAATGCAGTATGGAAAGATTTTCACGAAGATTATACCCCGCTGGATTATACTGAGATCGAGAAGGTGCTGAATAAAGCCAAACCTATTATCAACGAGGAACTTATCTGGTTTGTCTACGACCAGGGAAAACCGATAGGAATGATTATTGTATTTCCGGATGTCAACCAGATCCTGAAGAAACTCGGGAATGGCCAGTTGAATTTTTGGAATAAATTGAAATTCTTCTATCACAAAAAGGCCGGGACGATGACCCGTGCAAGGCAACTGATTACAGCAGTAATTCCCGAATACCAGCGCACCGGTGTAACAGGACTCCTCTTTATGACCATGGTTGATGCCGTGAAAAAGAACAAGTTCAAGGCTCTTGACATGTCGTGGGTTGGTGATTATAATATTACTGTGAATAAGATCTACCGTTTGATGGGATTACCGGTAGTCAAAACACATGCCACTTACCGCTACCTTTTCGATCGCACCAAAGAGCCTCAGAGGTTTACTAATTTTGAGACCGAGAAGGCAAAGCGGCTGGAAGTGACGAGTGACGAGGGATGAGGGACGAGGGATGAGGGACGAGGGACGAGGGACGAGAGACGAGGATTAAGATTCAAGATTCAAGATTCAAGTTTTATCAGGCGTAGCCTTTATCAAGCGAAGCTTCCATCAGGCCGCAGGCCTCCATCAGGCCGCAGGCCTCCATCAGCCGATGGCTCCTTGTTAATAATTTTGTGCAAAGAATTCTTTGATCTGGTGTTCGTTCGCTCTTCTACATCCCTATTTTTACCAGGAATTATCTCCTTTTATGAAGGTTACCAGACGCCTGTTGATTTTTCTTTTTCTGGGCTTCTTCTTTGTTTCCGGGCCATTTGCCCAGTCCTTGCGAAAAAAGCCCGATCCGGGATATGCTAACAGGTGGAATCTGGGCATTACCCTTGGTCCCGATTTTACATACGGAGATCTCACTAACGGGCTTGCCGGACCCAAAAGGAATCTCAGTATGGCCGGAAGCCTGGTAATCGGTTGGCAGATCACCAATGTCTTTGGTGCCCGGTTGCAGTTCCTGGGAGCATGGCTGAATGGTTCCACCGACTCCCTTATCGACGGAGTGCTGGTTCCAAATCCTCTCACCGGCATCCTGGCAGAAGGCAGCCTCCTGGCAACTATCAACTTTACCAATATTTTCTCACCCTATCGATCCTCCCGATGGTTTTTTCTTTATGGAACCGTAGGGCTGGGATATTCCGCATGGTATACCGAGTTCTCTAACGAGGCTTACGATGCCGGAACCATCAATACCAACAACCCCCTGAATAATTTTCACACAGCCCTGGTCATTCCTCTCGGGATTGGTACACAGTTTCGCCTGGGCGACAAGGTAAATGCATCGGTTGAATACACCTTTCACCTGGTGAGATCCGATCTGCTGGATCAAACGGTTGGGAGATCCAACAACGACCGGTTCGATTACCTCGCATTCGGAATCTCCCTGAACCTGGGAAAAGGTCCGAAAAAGGCTCCTCAAAAAGTATACTACCAACCTCCTCCTGTAAGGCCAACACCCAGAATACTGGATCCTGCTCCACCTGCTCAAAACCAACCTCCGGCGGCACCTCCCAGGATTCCAGAACCGGTGGAACCACAGAGAGTGATTCCCCAACCATTCAATTATTCTGTCCAGATCTGTGCATTTGCCAGGTACACGCACTCTACAGATTGGATCAAACAGCATTACCATATACCAATGAGTGTGAGAATAGAAAAAAGCGGGAATATGGATCGTTTCCTTGTCGGCAGGTGTTCTGATCTGGAATGTGCAAAACAGCTACGAAGCCACATGATCCGGTTGGGTATCCGTGATGCCTTTATAGTTGTGTACCAGGATGGGGTCAGGCATCATGTAATCAGGTAATAGCAGACAAATCAGTTCAGCGGCTCCAGATGCATCAGCAATTTTCCTTCAACTACCAGATCAACAAATTCGGCAGGTACCGGTCCGCTTAACTCACCAAATACCCTGAAATAGAAAAACTTCGCTCCCAGGAATGGGCGAATGTTGGTGTTGTTGACCAATAAAACCACAGTGGTGGCATTGGGGTCATTGTTAACCACACTCCCCACTTCACTGGCAGGAGAGAAACCGGGGTTGTCGGAAATCTCACCACGGGCCGACTGAAGCCACCCAAATGTAAGGGCAGAGGGCTGTGCAATGGATACTGTGCATTCAATAAATTGCGTGTTTCCAACCACTCCTGCAGAGAACCCGTTTGCTTCGAGAATGCTGTCGAGGTTGGCCTCAATGGCATCAGAGAAGAGCAACTCTTCCCCTCCTTTCATTGAGGTGGGAACATAGGTGAATGATGTTGGTGGAAGGGTGTATATCACATCGAAGGCAGCCAGATCTTTGACCCGGTTACAGCCAGAGAAGTTCAGCAGGGAGAGGAGTAAACCTGTTGTTACGGCAACGCCAATTTTTGACTTCATGTCTTCATAATTTTGAATGGATATTTCAGTATGTCGAATTGAATGTTGCAATATACGCTAATAATGTGAATATTGCAAATGTCGTGAATAGCGTGAATAGCGTGAATAGCGTGAATAGCGTGAATAAGGGAAGGGGTAGGGTGGTTGATTCTTGGGAATGTTACTGAAACACGTTATTTTTACTGGCTTGAAGAACCACTGGGAAAAAATTTATGCAACGAAGCAGTCTCATGAAGTCAGCTGGACGCAGGAGACTCCATTGACCTCATTGAAGTTTATCCAACGATTATCGCTGCCCAAATCGGCGAATATCATCGATATTGGAGGAGGAGACAGTAAATTGGTTGATTCCCTGGTCGATATGGGATACGAAAATATTACTATCCTCGATATCTCAGAAAAAGCCCTGGGAAAAGCAAAGAAGCGCCTTGGTGGAAAAGCCAGGGCCATCAAATGGGTTGTTTCTGATATCCGGGACTTTAAACCAACAGGGGAATATGACCTCTGGCATGACAGGGCAGCCTTTCATTTTCTAACATCTCAAACGGACGTTGATAATTATATCCTTACTGTAAAATCTGCTGTAAAAGGGAGCATCATTATTAGCACCTTCTCCAAAAACGGACCTGAAAAATGCAGTGGACTTGACGTAACTCAATACAACGAGGATCAGCTACAGCGGATTCTTGCAGAGGGATTTAATAAAGTTGAATGCCTGACAGAAGATCATATAACACCGTTCAACACCAAACAGAATTTTTTGTTCTGTTGCTTTAGCCGGAGGTAAAATCTCTTTATTCTCCGTTCTCCTCCACCAGCTTGAAGAACTCTTTGCCTCCCATGTATGCGTCATTTGACTTATCTTTGCAGTTTATTCCCCTTTTATCATGCATATGCAGGAGTTACCCGGAGGGCCTACCAAATGCCTTCTGGTCCAGACAAAATTTTCAGGGTTCAGTTTCTGGAATTACCAGGAAGTGTGTGATATGGTTGGAGCAAAATATCCTGCCTCCTCCCTGGGTTTGATGACAGTAGCTGCACTCCTTCCGCAACATTGGAACTTCAAACTAATTGACGAGAATGTAGAGCCTCTGCTCGACGACCACCTGTTGTGGGCCGATCTCGTTTGTACGGGCGGAATGCTTCCCCAACAGGAGAGCATGCTGGAATTTATCCGGAGGGTACATAACATGGATCGTATTGTAGTGGTTGGAGGTCCCGATCCTACTTCCCAGCCTGATCTCTATCATGAAGCCGACTTCCTGGTTTTGGGTGAAGGAGAAGTTACCATTCCCATGTTCCTTGCCGATTTGAAGAGAGGTGCAACCAGTGGGAAATATGTGTCCGAAGTAAAAGCCAATATGCTTGAAGCTGTTGTCCCGCGCTATGACCTGATCCGCTTCAGCGACTATATGATGATCGGACTACAGTTTATCCGTGGATGCCCTTACGATTGCGAATTCTGCGATATCATTGAGCTTTACGGCCGGATTCCCAGGTTTAAGTCGAACGAACAGGTGATCAGGGAGCTGCAATATCTTTACGATCTTGGTTTCCGCGGACATATTGACTTTGTTGACGATAACTTCATCGGGCATAAAAAGAGGGCGAAGGAGCTACTGCGTGAAGTTAAAACATGGGCCAAAAACCACGGTTATCCGTTTTATTTCTCCACTGAAGCCTCTATTAACCTGGCTGATGATGATGAGTTGCTTCAATTGATGCAGGATGTTGATTTCCGGTATGTATTCCTGGGAATCGAAACACCGGAGGATGAGACACTGAAACAGAACAAGAAAGCCCAGAATGTAAACAAATCTATTAGCGATGCCGTCAGTAAACTCCTGGCATTTGGTATTGTGAGTAACGGCGGGTTCATTATCGGCTTCGACAGCGAAAGCAAGCAAATTGCCGATCATATGATCGATTCTATCCAGTCGTCGGGGATTTGCATGGCCATGATCGGGCTTTTATACGCCCTTCCAAATACGCAACTAACCCGCCGCCTGGAATCGGAGGGCAGGTTGTTCCACAAAGCCTCCCAATCTGTAGGAGAACACGATATCGATCAGTCAACGAGTGGTCTGAACTTCATTACCAAGGCTCCGCGTACCGAAGTCCTGAAGAATTTTATCCGGGTTATCGATGCCGTTTATGACCCTTCAAACTATTATGAGAGAGCTATTTTTACAGGTATAAACATCAGACCGCGTTATAAATATACACCCGATTTCAGAACATGGATTATTTATATGCGATCGTTTCTCCGGGTTTGCAAAAAGGCTGGTTTTAACTCAGCCACCGGGTTTTATTACTGGAAGATGTTTTTTACCGTACTGTTCAAAAACCCCAAAGGCGTTGAAACGGCTGTTAACATGGCTGCCATGTTCATTCACTTCCGGAAACAGAAAATTTATGGCGCATCCTTGATGAACAAGTCGGTTGATGAACTGGAAAGAAACGGTGAAGAGGCGTTCTATGCAAAAATGATGAACCCCAAACAGATATAACTAGGTCTACGGCGGTCTTTATTCAGGATCATTGAGGAAAAGCAAATATTGCATTTGCTCGTTTTTCATTGACCTATTACCTATCTTTGCTGAATCTAATACTATTAAAGCAAGTATAATATGAAAACACTGGTAATTTTTCTTGGAGCTCTCTTTCTTTTTTCGAATGTCAGTGCTCAGGTCGGTTGGAATCCGCAAGTTTCAGGGACCGACGAACTACTCACGGATGTCAATTTTACTGATGAGAACAACGGATATATCACAGGATGGACAAATACGATCCTGCATACCACCGATGGAGGCGGAAACTGGGGTCCGCAGAGTCCACCGCCGAATGCTGCATACCAGGCAATATTTTTCACTGATGCACAAACCGGGTGGGCTGCCGGCGTGGGAGGCAAAATCATTCATACCTCCGATGGCGGAAACTCATGGGATTCCCAGGTATCGGGCACCCAATTATTTATCCTGGATCTCTTCTTCCTGGATTCAAATAAAGGATGGTCATGTGGTGGCCGTTATGAAGACCTGACAGTGGGTGCTATCCAGGAGATCCGCCATACAACCGATGCAGGCGTGACATGGAACCCACAACAACGGGTACCCGATCAACCAATCCTGCACAGTATTACGTTTATCGATGATAGCATAGGATATGCCGTGGGTGAAAAGGGAACGGTCCTGAAATCAATAGATGGTGGTGTAACCTGGGTTATACAGATGTCTGACGACCTGTATAATCTGTATGATGTTTTTTTCGTGGATAACATGACCGGTTGGGTGGTTGGCCAGGATCTCTCGTTTGATCATTTTGCTGTTATTTTTAAGACGGATGATGGCGGCGCAAACTGGAACATGCAAACATTCGGTGCTGATGAAAAATTGCAGGGAGTTTGGTTTGCAGATGGAAGTTTAGGCTGGGCTGTAGGAGGATCCGGTTCTTCGGGTATCGTCATGCATTCCGACAACGGAGGCACAACCTGGACATACCAGGAGGCAAATACACCAAATTCCCTGACGAGTGTCTTTTTTGCAGATAAAATTAACGGATGGGCTGTTGGTTATGAGGGGACGATTATCTACACAAACAATGGAGGAATTGTGGGTACCGACGAGATTACCCCCAGTCACTCTTCCAACGCGTTCAACCTGCGAAATTATCCCAATCCATTCCATGACGCAACCACAATAACATATGAACTGCCTGAGAATACAACTGTTAGCTTGAGAATATATAACAACCTGGGCAGTCAGATTGATATCCTGGTGAATGAACCACAGGGAAAAGGGCAACATCAGGTTACATGGAATTCCGCTGATGTACCTTCAGGTATATACTTTTACCGTCTTGTGACAGACCGTCAGGGGGAAATAAAGAAGATGACGGTAATTAGATAATCAGAGCGAGATACTATATTTAACCCCTATTGCAAAGGTACTGAGTCCATCAGGCCTTACTTTTCTGGAAACAACAGGCGCCCCAATGATTAGTTCAAGCAACTGATCCGGCAAAAACTGATATTGCAGGTTTGCATTCAGGTTCAGCGTTAATCCCTGTGAACCGTTAATGGTTACACGCTCACCGTCTGGTTCCTGGTAGGTATCGTT
The DNA here is from genome assembly GCA_937900965.1 of uncultured Bacteroidota bacterium. Taxonomy (GTDB): domain Bacteria; phylum Bacteroidota; class Bacteroidia; order Bacteroidales; family FEN-979; genus QYOJ01. Next base: position 9,085 of record CALCGJ010000035.1, read on the forward strand.
CTGCAAATGGTAGATAGGAAGAATTCCAGCATTGAAAATGAATTTTTTCGCCTGAACAGCCCTGACAGAGGCCCTGAGCATGATATCTCCGGCTCTGTCGTAGTTGCGGGTGGAATAATACTTATTATCAGGTGAATCAACCGGATAGTCTGAAGCCAGGAACTTGTTGCTGTTATGGGTAACAGGCTGTTGATAGCCTGCTGTGAATGAGAACCGTTTTATCCTGTAACCGAATCCCAACATGATATCGGTTGTTCCGAGACTTGTCTGATAATTCATTGGCAATGGCTGCCCATCTATTTTTTTATTGGCATCGCTCAGGGGGACCTTCACTCCACCTGTCATGGTGAAATATTTGAGAAAGTTGTAGCTCATGGATAATAACAGATCAGAAGGGCCATGGGTGTTGGCAAGCTCACCCATTCTGAGGCCATAGTTGAATTTTGCTGTAAGCGAAATATTTTCACTAACCACCCTGGTATATTCAACAAATGGGGTGAGGACCACAACTGCATTCTGGCTCATCCCGAAATATAATCCTGTGCTGATCCTGTTCTTATTAATTTTTACAGAATCCGGCATCTCGGCAGGGTTCATACCATGGATTGTGCAAACCCCGGCATCGCCGCATCCCTGGGATCTCACATCATCGGCAAAGGCAGTTAAAAATGTAATTGTGCATATGATTAGAACAGTCTTCATTGAATCCATGTACAATATATTGTCGTAACCAAATCCATTCCTGACAGAAATTAAGAAGAAAGAGGGTAAAAAAGAAGCCGCTCCAGGTGATTGGAGCAGCTTCTCTTCTTTTGTGCCAGTGATCTGGCTTTTAATCGGAGCAAGGGCGCCGACTTTTCAATCCCCCACCTGGAGTGAGGGAGGCATCATAAAATGCTTTATGATTGCAGACCAAATATACTGCTAAAAAAAGTGAATGGCGGGATTTTAACAAATTTTAAGATTTGTATTATTCCGGGATGTAAATGCAATTTTTGTCTTCCAGCCTATTCTGGAAATCATATTGCATAAACAGCGGGAGTGCAGGATCAATGTTCAATATGACTGTGTCCAGTGCGATGAGCTTTTCATCCTGGAATCGAAATCCTATAATTGCATCATGAGGATCATTTGGGACATACAGGTTTTTGGATATATTAGAGGTTGTAACGACTGAAAGACAAAGATTTCTTGAGCTGATCTGATGATTGCTGACCCCCTCTTTTTCATCCAGAAGCCAAAGAGAATCATTAAATACCCTGGCAATTTTTAACGTTCCGCCAATGTGAGGTGTCTCTATCCAGGCAATCTCAACATTTCCATCATTGTCGAGGTCATCAATTGCAGCAATATTCAGCCACCTGTACGGTATGCCGATAAATTCACTTTTCACATAAAGCTGCAGCCGACCATTGATGATCTTGTACACATACACACCTGCACCAAAAGAGAGACTGGTCTGGATTGTGATAAATTCCATCTCACCATCAAGATCAACATCGTACAATCTTGGTTGCAAATCTTCAAAGACAAACATTTCATCAAGTTTGTAATAATATTCCTGATCATCTTTGATGACCAACAATCCCCCTGCCTCAATTTTATCCCCTAAGATGCCATGGGTATACCGTGTGACAGGATCCACGTAACGAGCGCTTATTGTCATGTTATCATCGGTTGCAACAAGGTTTTCAGGAAGAGACTCATAGGTATTTCCCGGTGGTTCGGGCAGGAGGTCTGGCTGTTCCTTCTTACAACTTGTTGCAAACACAATCCATAAAAATAAAAGGAAGATTTTTAATTTTCCAGCCATCAGATTACGTCAGACATTTATATCAGGGCAGTAGGGATATTTGCCGTTTACATCACTTTGAGCGGCAATGTCTTGAACCACATATACCAGGTAAGTGAAGTCAGGTCGGGATTCTTTTTCTTCTCAAGATTCTCTGCCTCCTGTTGGGTGGTCGGGCTATGGATCAGAACCTTCTCGCCAACTATCCAGTTGGCTGGGGTCAGCACATCGTACCTTTCAGATGTCTGCAGGGCGATGAGCGTCCGTTTGATCTCATCCATGTTCCGTCCAACATTCATTGGATAAAAGAAGACAGCGCTGACCCGGTCGCTGGGGTCGATGATAAATACCCCCCGGATATCCCGCGTGTTGCTGGTGTAAGAATGAAGCATTCCGTATTTTTTCGAGATCTTCATGTCCGAATCTGAAATTAGAGGAAACTCAATTTTTACCGGTTTGTCGCCGGGATAACTGATGGTCTCAAGCGATTGAACCCAGGCAAGGTGGCTGCTTAGACCGTCTGTGGAGAGAACCATTATCTGGGTGTTCAGCTTTTTGAAGTCTTCCTGCATGACTGCCAGTTGAAGGATTTCGGAACTGCAGACCGGTGTGAAATCGGCCGGATGGCTGAAGATGATCTTCCATTTCATTTGATAATCTTCAGGGAAATTTATTTTTCCCAAAGTGGTCTGTGCTGTAAACTCAGGCGCCATCTCTCCAAGGAGAGGAATTCGTGTTTCGCTAGCATTCTGTGACCATCCCTGGCTTCCAAAGAGGACACAAATAAAGAAAATTATAATATGTTTTGACATTGGTTTCTATTTTTATTTAGATTAATTCCGCACAAAAGTACGATAATAATCTGGAGTTACAAGAATTTTTTTTATCTGTGGAAACGCCGATGGTTTTGACCATCTCAGGCCGATATAAATTGACTACCCCCTAAAAATTGATTGTTAATAGGTTGAGTGTGGTCAACCAAAATCGGCGGAGTGTGGTCATATGATCCGTTTTGTCCAGGAATATTGAGCTATCATGATCATCTGGGGAAAAGAAGTTGTATAGTATGAAACCAATAAAAGAAGATTGATTTATCTGGCTGTCGTTTAAGCCTATTTAGGAAGTTCCACTCAGGGTCCTCAATGCTCAGTTGGAATATGTCCTGACCCTGATAGTAAGTTATCTGTGAAAAATCTCGAACAAGAAGCTTTGCCACCAGGTAAGCCACTCTTGATGAAAAAATTATCGCTTCCTCTATTCTGAAATTTCCTGCTATTAGAAAACTCCTAAATCCTCTAATTCCCCTTTGAATGTCAAGGAATTGGGATTTAAAGGGTTCTTCTTTGTTGTTCTCTCTCTTTGTGATAAGCACGCATGTGTCAAATGTATCTTTGAGTGCTAATTCTGGTGTTATATTCTGTGCAAGAAAGCTCTCATCTAGGCTCTGATAACTAATCTCCGCCTTTGCAATAGCATTCTAACTTTGATAGACAACCTCTGTATTCTCTATTCTTTGAAACAGAACACCTATATCATATAGCTGTTTGCATATCTCCATAGAAAAACTATCCTCGCCTTTATAATAAGGAATCCCAATTGTATTTGGAGCAAAGGCAGTTAATTTATCACCAGTGATTGCCTCGATGGAAGGAGTTATAATACTTATCTCTTCTTTTGGCTCAATCCATTTAGCACGGAGTGGCAGATCAATGTGCTGAGGGTAGTTTGATTTCTCCAATAGAATATCCAGTAAAATAACTCCATGGGAAGCAGGATCGATAACCGATTCATATTCAAAAACGTAGTGGGCTTTTGGAACACCATCATTATAGCTTCTACGTTCATCCAGGATAACTTTGGTGAAGGATGAGTGTTTAACGATGATATCAAGAAGTTTTTCTAATTTTTCTCTTTCGGCAAGACAAATAATATCAACATCGATAGAGAATCTATTTTCAGATTCAAGTAATAAGATAAGACTTGTTCCACCTTTGAATACAAAATCAAGTCCATGAACTTTTAAAAGACAGACCAGATACAGAGCATAGATCATTTTTTCCAGGATCTCTGGCTGAATATTTCTATGCGCAGCTTGTCCTTTAAAAGAATAAATCCAATCCCTTGTAAAACACGTTGGATCAAACATCTATAACGTCTTGCAGTAAATACATCAAATTGGTTGACAGAAAACTCTTGATCTCGTTTTCTTTCGATCTCCTTCTCGCATAACTAAATAATTTAGTGAAGTTTATCGAATATTTATTAATCGCGTTTTCGTAAATATGTTTAAGTTCTGATCCCTGATAAGCATAAAGAAGTTTTTCATCACTGAAAATATCTACCAGCATCTTTTCCAGTGAGGGTATAGGAATTTTAACCTTTCTTTCTGTCACCTTTCGAATTGGTGATCGAGAAACAAGTCGATTAATGACTATAGGAAGGTTGCTCTCAGGAATATAGAAGTCTATGGCTTTGTCATCAGGGTTAAGATATAAATCGTAACGGAATGCATCACTCATATAGAAATAGAGTGATTCCATGAACTCTTTTTCGCTTTCAATGATTATTATTTTTTTAAATGACTGGTGTTGAGAAAACTCATTCACCCATCCAGTATCCCAAATACAATATTTAACAGCCTCATATCTTTTATTTAGCACTTTAGATATCTTAGAGATTTCATCTGATATTTGTGGCCTATATAAATGTTTGTATGAAACTGTATACATTCCCCTTCCAACAGGTTTGATGATATTTCTGTTTTTTAAATCATAGATTCTCCAGCCTAAAGTACCTTCCTTTAATTCTGGTTCGAAGGACTTAAAAAAATCAAAGAGTTCATTCCGGGAAAATGAATCTCTATTTTCAAACGCAGCAATAAGTCTACTATCTATTATTCTGGGCATTTTGATTCAAATTATTGCCAAATATATAATTTTCTGGTTAAATTTAGATATCTAATAATCGCCAAATAATATAAAAAGTGGCAAATATTAGTTTTTTATTATACACCAAAGTCAATTTGAGAGTTTCAGTAAAAGTATACATATTCTCTCTACATATAAATGATTAATCATTTTGTTTATATGTTTTTAAACCACCCTATCTATGCTTTCTCATGAAAACACTTATTGCCTGCTTGTTGGACAAGCCGACGGTGTTGACCACCCCCGGTCGTTCGGAATAGACCAACTTAGATGTATTAAAATCAGATATATACGGTGGTCAGTTTAAATCGGCGTATAGTAGTCAGATGCACCGGCTCTTCCAGATTACGCTTAAAAACGCAAAAGTTACTACTAACGTTACTACAAAATAAATAAACCACTTACAAAAATGTCTGTAAGTGGCTGATTATCTTGTCTCCCCGGAAGGACTCGAACCTTCGACCCGCTGATTAAGAGTCAGCTGCTCTGCCAGCTGAGCTACGGAGAGGAATGGTCGGCAAATTTACAAAGTTTCCGGTGAAAAGGAAAATGTTCAAAAATTTTAAAGTAATCGGTACCTTTGTACTGGATCCTTGTTGCTGGATCCTGGTTACTGGTCAAAGAAACAAATTATTTCCATCCAGGATCTAGGATCCAGGATCCAGGATCTAGGATCCAGGATCTAGCATCATGGATCAACGAAAGAAATGGATAAAAACAAGAAACAAAAATCAGCCCTGAACGTCCAGCCCGGAGTAGAACAACCATCAAACGTCAACGAAGAGCTCATTAAAAAACTAAAAACAAAGAGGCAAAAAAACACAAACTCACAATTGCCACGTCACTCCGTTCCTCGCAATGACATTACTCACAAACTCACAAACTCACAATCTCACAATCTCACCACTTCCCAATACCTGGAAGGAATCCTCTCCGGAAACCGTACCATCCTGAGCAAAGCCATCACACTTGTCGAAAGCACCCTCCCTGAACATCAACACCAGGCTCAGGAAATCATTGGCGAATGCCTGAATGAGCGAGAGACGAGAGACGAGAGACGAGAGACGAGAGATTCCCAGCAACATTCGTCCTTCGTCCTTCGTCCTTCGTCCATTCGTATAGGCATTACCGGGGTTCCCGGCGTGGGAAAAAGCACATTTATCGAAGTCCTCGGAAAACACCTCACCGGTTTGGGTCACAAGCTTGCTGTTTTGGCAGTTGATCCCAGCAGCACGTTGTCGAAAGGTAGTATCCTGGCCGACAAAACACGGATGGATACCCTCGCGGTAGATCCTAACGCCTTCATCCGTCCCTCTCCCTCTACCGGCACCCTTGGAGGTGTGGCCCGTAAAACACGCGAGACAATCTACCTGTGCGAAGCTGCCGGCTTCGATGTGATCTTTGTGGAAACTGTCGGGGTGGGGCAATCGGAAACGGTCGTGAAATCGATGGTCGACTTTTTTCTTTTGCTGATGCTGGCCGGCGCTGGCGATGAACTGCAGGGGATCAAGCGGGGCATCATCGAGATGGCCGATGCAATCATCATCAACAAAGCCGATGGTGACAACCTCCGCCGAGCCAAAATAGCAGTCAATGAATTTTCTTCGGCTATCCATCTCTTTCCTCCTGCCCAAACGGGATGGATGCCAGTAGTCGATATGTGTTCAGCTAGGACTGGAGAAGGAATCCAGGAGGTGTGGGAGATAATTCAGTGCTTTAACAACACGATGATTAAGGATGGTCACTTCCGGCAAAACAGGATCAGCCAGAACCGGCAGGTATTCTACCAGGCCATCGAAGAAAAACTCCGAAATCAGTTTTACAACAATCCTGAAATCCGGGAAAAGATCCAGCAACTGGAAGAAAAGGTGTCAACTGGAACTCTCAATCCCTATTTAGCTGCCAACGAACTTATTGATCCACAAACCTAATCGCTAATCGCTAATCACTAATCCCTCTTTTTCAGAAACGGAGAAATCGTCCAGAACAACTCTTTGGGATTAAACGGTTTGGTGATGAATCCGGTCATGCCAAACTCGAAAATCTTTTCGCGATCCTCCAAAAAGACCGATGCAGTTAGTGCAATTATAGGGAGATCTTTGTAATACTTCTCTTTCAAGGTCCTGATTTTCAGGGTAGCCTCATAACCGCTCATCTCCGGCATGTGCAGATCCATCAGCACCAGGTCATACCGGTTTTTCTTAACCATTTCCACAGCTATCCGTCCGTTTTCAGCTATTTCAATCATGGCCTCCCACTTGCTCAGGTATTTGGAAACGATCTTCTGGTTGACCAGGTTATCCTCCACAACCAGTACCCTTAATCCTTTCAGGCTGTGGAATGAGCTTTTCTGCATAGCATCTTCCTCAACAAATGGCTTGTCACTTACCAGGAATGGTAGTGAAAACGAAAAAATACTTCCCTTGCCAACCTCACTTTCTACCTTCAGTTCGCCTCCCTGGAGTTCAACGAGTTTCTGCGTGATAGCCAGCCCCAATCCTGTGCCGCCGTATTTCCTGGTTGTTGAGGAACTGGCCTGAGTGAAGCTTTCAAAAATGAATGTAATCTTATCTTTCGGGATGCCGATCCCGGTATCGATGATACGGAACTCGATATCGATCTGGGAATTGTGTCGTTTCACCGGCTTAGCTTCAATCGTGATGCTTCCTTTTTCAGTAAATTTCACAGCATTCCCAACCAGGTTGATGAGGATCTGGGTTAACCTTATTGAATCGCCAACAACAACAGGTGGGATGCTTTTATCCATGTTGAATTCCATCTCCAGCTTTCGCCTTTTCGCCTCAAAATTAAAACTCTGCCTGACGCCTGTAAGTAGCTTCCGCATCTCAAACTCTACCTTCTCAAACTCTATCTTTCCTGCCCCTATCTTTGAATAATCGAGGATGTCATTCACGATTTGCAAGAGGTTGTCAGCTGAGAATTTAAGTATATCGAGGCTCTCTGTCTGATCCTCTCTGGGCTCCTCTTCCTTCAGCAGGTTTACCGTGTTGATGATGGCGTTGAGGGGTGTCCTGATCTCATGGCTCATGGTGGAGAGGAATTTCTGTTTGGCACGGGTGGCATCTTCGGCCAAATCCTTTGCCTTTTTCAGATCCTTTTCAATCTGCGCACGCCAGACAATCTCCTCCTCCAGGTTCTTTCGTTGCTTGTAAAGTTTCATGAATACAGAAACCTTTCCGATCAGGATGTCGGGGATGATGGGTTTGGTTATGAAGTCGACAGCACCGGTCTTGATCCCTTTTACACGGTAGTAGTCTTCATTATAGAAGGCTGTGATGTATATGATCGGGAGAAGTTCATTTAGCGGATCCTTTCGAATAATCTCCACGGTTTCAAATCCGTCCATGCCCGGCATCCTTACATCCATCAGGACGATAGCGAACTCATGTTTACTTGCTTTGTCAATGGCCTCCTGACCCGAGGAAGCTCTCATCAACTCGATATCCAGGTCGGCAAGCATCTCTTCAAGGACGATAATATTCTTTACCCTGTCGTCGACGATAAGCACTTTGGGTTTTACATTCATATCAGTGAATTCAAATAGTTAGCAATCTCTTTTAGGTTCAACACATGATCAACTTGCACGGTTCCAAGAGCTGACCGGGGCATCGAGTCCGATTCCGCTTCATCAGGGTCCTGAACAATGGCAATACCTCCCAGCTCCTTGATCTTTTTCAGCCCTAAGCTGCCGTCGTTGTTGGCGCCGGTCAGAATGATTCCGATCAGTGCCTCTCCGTATGCTTCAGCCGCTGTCTCAAACAAGACATCGATGGAAGGTCTTGCATAATTCACGCGTTCACCAATAGTCAGGGTAAATGATTTGTCATGCTCCAGCAACAGATGGTAGTTCGGGGGAGCAATATAAGCAACTCCCGGTTGCGGAATCTCTTTCTCATCAGCTTCCTTTACCCTGATTTTCTTCATGTTATTCAGGAACAATGGTAGATAATTTTCGGCATCAGGACTAACATGCTGTACAATGACTATCGGTAATGGGAACCGTTTGTCAAGCCCTTCAAAGATGCTCTTCAGGGCATTCAATCCCCCTGCCGAGGATCCAATAACAACCGCCTGATACTTTTTCTTAGCTCCCAAAAACGTATAAAATTACGAAGAATAATTCTTTATATAGATTCTTTCCTGCTCAACAACCGGTTCAAATGTATGAAAATGGGGTGAAAACTGGAGATTTTCTTTAGACCCAAGGCAAAGAAATCCTCCACCGGCCAGGCTCTCCATGAAAAGACCGATGACTTTGTCCTGCAACTGGCGGTCGAAATAAATCAGAACATTCCGGCAAACAATCAGGTTCATCTCTGCGAACACGCTATCGATCACCAAATTATGATTGGCAAAAACAATGTTTTTTTTAAGATTCTCGTTGAGTTTTGCTGTTTCGTCATCAGCTTTATAGTAGTCGGAAAAAGAGCGTTTGCCTCCAGCCTTCTGGTAGTTGACTGTAAACTCCTTGATACGGCTGATCGGGTATTCGGCTTTTTTGGCATGCCGGAGGATCAGGGGGTTGAAGTCGGTCGCATAGATCTGTGTTTTATGGAACAATCCCTCCTCCCTT
>CALCGJ010000036.1 GCA_937900965.1 uncultured Bacteroidota bacterium
AAGGTTCTGTTGCAGCTTATATGGCATATAGGGATATTAAGAAAAAATAAATTTTCTAATTTATTGTAATATATTTGTAGTTCTAAATATTAAAGTAAATTAACGTAATCTATTAAGATTCAGGTATATGTGTTTTAATGGATTTGTTGATTTTGGAATGACCGTTAGTAAAATAACGCATTAATCAATGAATTTTTCTTCATTATTATATATAATTAATCATATTCATTCACCAAATCTTCACACATTATGAGAAACATTTCCAAAATGTTCAAGATGGCAGCGATTACTTCGTTGTTATTTTTTGGACTGGTTACTCAGGGTTGGAGCCAGGTTATTGTTCTGCAAGAGGATTTCAGCTCCGGGGCACTCCCGACAGGCTGGTCCACGCAGGTAGTTTCCGGCACCTATAACTGGGTTTTTAATTCGGTAGGAGGCTATCTGAGTCACCCTCCCGCTGCCCACTCTGCGCCATACAACGCTATGTTCCGTGGAGCAGGCTACAATAATGACGAATCCGACCTGATCACACCAGTGCTCAATCTGGGCGCCTACACTTATGCTACGTTATCATTCTGGCATACGCAGGAAAACTGGTACGGAGATCAGGATGAGTTGACTGTTTTCTATCGGGCCAGCGCTGCTGATCCCTGGACACAGTTGGCCACCTACACGTCAAGCATTGATGTCTGGACCTATCGGTCTCTTGTTTTGCCAAACCCTACCAGCACCTATCAGATCAGGTTCAATGCCTGGTACGAATGGGGTTATGGCGTTTGCCTTGACGACGTGATGGTCTCTGCACCCCCACCACCTCCCCCTCCACTGCCTCCGCAGAACATAACCATTGGCACCGGGACAAGTACCCAGGGTCAGCCATATTATGTCTACTATCATGATGGCAGAACTCAGTTGCTTTACACCGCAGCAGAAATTATCGCAGCAGGAGGAGCCGCAGGAGACATCTTTAAACTTGGTTTTGATGTTGTCACCCAGAATGCACAGGTGATGAACGGATTTAACTGCCGTCTGCAAAATTATGGTTCTGACTACATCTATTCATGGGTAACTTCGGGATTTACTACCTGCTATACAGGCACCTACAGCGTTCCCGGCACCGGTTGGCAGGATCTTGAACTGCAATCGCAATTCACCTGGGACGGAACATCCGCCCTGTTGATCGAGATCTGTTTCGACAACACTGGGTATACTACTCCGGTACCTTCATTCAGGGCTTCATCACAGCCAACATCCTATCGTAAGAGATATTACTATTCTGACTCTTACGCCGGTCCCGGATGTTCAATGGCATCGAGTTACACCTCGACACTTCGCCCGAATATCCGCCTGAACATGAGCGTTCCCCAGGGAATCCTGAGTGGTATGGTTTCCAATTCCATTACGGCTGCCCCTATTGGTGGAGCAACTGTTAGTCTGGGTACGATCAATTCGGCTACTTCACTCGCCGATGGAACATACGCAATGTCGGCCCCCGTTGGCACCAATACATTTGACTGCCAGGCCACCGGGTTTGTCCCGAACGCATTACCGGCAACTATCCTGGAAAGCCAGACAACAACCCTGGACTTTCCGATGGATCCGCCTGCCACAGTCACTGGTATGGTCTATAACTTCGATAGCGGCGATCCGATTATCGGCGCAAAAGTAACGGTAGGCGGTGCCTATACTTACTCCATTGCAGGCGGTTCATACACCCTTGAAAATGTATGGCCGGGAGTTATAACTATTATGGCCGGGAAAGCCGGATTCGACGATGTATCCTTCCAGGCTACAGTACCTCCCGGAGCTGTTTTTGCACAGAATGTCGCCTTACTTCGTACCGCCTATCCTACGGGACCACTTATGGCCGTGCTGAACGCAGGCGAAACAGCAGTTGATCTCAGCTGGGCAGCCCCATCGGGATTGTATGAAATCATTTACGATGACGGCACCCAGAATAACTTCACGGTATGGGCATTAGGCGGCAACCAAAATGCCGTTAAATTTACCGGAATCAGCTATCCGATAACTATCGTTGCCGGTAAGGTCCACGTTGGTACCGCCGCTAACTATCCTGGCGGAATGCCTACAGCACCTTTCCAGATGTTCATCTATGACGCATCAGGTCCTGGTGGCACTCCTGGAGTCCCGATCGGCGATTCAGCCAATGTAATGCCAACGGATTATGGCTGGGTTGAATTTAACTTCGGAGTTCCTGTGACCATTCAGAGCGGTAACTTCTACCTGGTGATGA
>CALCGJ010000037.1 GCA_937900965.1 uncultured Bacteroidota bacterium
CCGCAGAGGTTGTTCCCGTATACAGAGATGTTGCCTGATGCAGCGTATTCATTATAATCGACTGTGATGGCGTTGGTCCCGGAACCAGAGGCGATCGTAGCCCCGGCAGGAAGGGTCCATACGTAAGCGACAGTATTTCCAATGGGAGCCACGGAATAAGGGATACCATAGGTCCCCGCACAAAGGGAGTCAATGCCTGTTACTGAACCTGCTCCATCAGGGTAATCCTGCACATCCACATCCAGCAACGTGGGTGTTGGTGCAAGGGTTCCGACCGAGTTAGCCCAATTGATGCTGACCCATTGAGCATCTGGTTCGTTCCAGGAGACCTTTATTTCATTCGTACCGGCACCCCAGACTATGGAACCCCCGGCAGAGACAGCCCACTGGTAGTCCGATTTGCCCTCTTCCGTTGTGTAATAGTAATACCCTGAGTTCACGCACATGGCTGTATCCCCGCTGATTGATGGTGAGGGAACCATATCGACCGTCATATCCGGTCCGTAGGCAGTATCGGTGAGGGTGATCCCTTTGGTACGATAGTGGTAAAGCGAGTTAACCTCCAGCCCCGAAATATCTGCTGAAATGGAGACAGAGTCATTCCCGGAAGCCTGGGATGGTGTGGCAGCCACCTCATCACCGTAGCTGGTCGTCAGGCCATACTCAAACGAGAGGGTGACATATTCGTTGCGCGCTTTGGTAGCTCCATGCAGGGTGGCAGATGTCTGTCCAACCTGGTTGGCCTCGCTGGTGAACAAATCCGGGAGGAGTGCAAACTCGTAAGCGCCCATGTCGGGTGGATTAGTCCGGAGTACTCCATCGATATCTGTTGTCACCTCCGGAATCATGATTCCGGTATTGTTCACCGCTACTGCCTGGGGATGCAGATCGGAGGCAGACACAAACATCGGATCGGCATCCACTGAATTGGTATCCTGTCCGGTAGCAGCCTGCCAATCTGTAAGTGTGAAAATATCCTGGCCCATCAGTTTCCCTATCCTTGGTTCAATTCCATTGGCATTATAATCATTGAAATCAATCGTGGAAAATGGGTTGTAGGTATCATTGAGTGTGTAGATGAGATAGGTCATTGAAGAGGTACCAGACGGTGCAGTCTGGGTATTCTGGAAAATATTGTTCCTGACATCCAGGTTGTTGATCTGGTTATTCGTTCCTATCGCCAAACATGCAGAATACGAGCTACTGGTCGCAGACAGCACCTCCCCGCTCAAATAGACCGAATTGTTCCAGATATCGATGTTGGAGCCGCTGTTGATCAGAATACCATAAGAGTTGTAGTTGCTGTAATTCATCCCCTCTCCGGAGATGTTATAGATCAGGTTGTTGATGATCTTTGTTGGCGTAGTATCATTTCCATTGTAATAGATCCCATAACAGGAATAGTATGATCCTAGATAATGAAAATCGTGGATCCTGTTATTCAGGATCCTGGTGTTTGGAGACACAGAACAACGGATTCCGCAGCCACTACTCCCTGAAGAACCGGTTGGGGATCCCATGATCTCGTTGCCATCGATAAGCAGGTTCTCTGTATATTGCACATAGATGCCAAAGACATAGATTTTTTCGGCATCATCGTATGAACCAATGAAATTATCTGTGATCTGTCCTCCAAGTACAGGAGCCCCTGAAGCCCCTGAATAATAGATCCCTGCATAGGCCTTTTTTATTACATTATGATGGATGATGGTGCTGTCGTGTCCTCCTTCATTGTTATTCAGACGTATCCCGCTATAATAATACGCGCTGTTGCTTCCCCCTTTGATCACACAGTTTTTTATCGTTGTATTTGTAGAATGATCGCCCTGGTTGGCAAATAACCCCAGAACATAACCATTGGAGGAGGAGGCGTTATTCACCCAGGTGATATTCTGGTCATTCCCGTTATTAGGAGACCCGTCGATGGTAACATAATCGGCGCCATGAATGGTTAAGATCCCTGGGTTGGCGTTACCGGATACCTCGGGAGTTACACCTGTATTAGGTTTGATAGTCAGGGTATTGGAAAAATTCATTCCGAAGTTTGGAAGGATCTCGATATTGAGATCATCGGGCAGTGTATAGTTCTCATCATAGAGCACAAACGTCACCGGCCCCACCATCTCTTTTCCGTTCAGGTCAGTCACAGCAGCCTGTAAAGTCTGGTAGATCTGACCAACGCCCACCGGGAATACACCTGCAATAGAGGCGAGGATCTTGTAAGCTACCGGTTTATTTGGCGGAGTAGTGCAGGCAGGTGGGTTTGTAGTGTAACCACCGGCTCCGTATGCGGAGACCGATCCCACATTGGGAATCACGAAATTATCCTGAGCAACAATGTAGTAAAAGACAGAATCTCCGGCTGAACCTCCGGCACCAAAGGTGAACGTGTACTGATCCCCCCCGGTAAACACTGCGACCGCTGTTTGCCAGGCTCCGTGATTGAAATTCCAATACAGCCGGGGCAACCCGTTTCCTGAAGTGGGGACACCACTCTTATCCGATATTGAAGTAACAAGGTCGCGTGCTGCAGAACTGGAGGTGTTGTTCAATGGTGTGAATCCGATCGCCGGAGGAGTTAGATCTATGGTCATCCCGCCAAATTCATCAGCACCCACATCTGGAGCTGAAGGTGGATATCCTGCTTTGGCAGGATATCCCGGATTCGGATACCGGGGCTGGTCATCGTAATCGTTAGTGATGGAGAGAGGCGCCGAGATCACGCTTCCTCCGCTCTCACATTCTGTCAGTACAGTTGAACTGAGATGCAAGTCATAGGGTAGCGTTGTTGCGTTCAAAAATGGCGGCAACCCGGTAAACGAGTTCTTATCCCGGGGATAGACTCTCATCTTATACTCATCCAACATTATGTCTTCACTCGTGCCATCGGAAAAGATCAGGTTCTGGGGGCCTGGAACACCTGAATAAAAACAGTTGTTATCAGAAATGCTGGAATATGCATCTAACTGATAATCTGAGCGTTGATACGCTACTGTCTTTCCTGTGGTACCGGGAACGGAGTTGTTGACAATGATATTATTCCGTAAATCAAGAGTGGGACTCTCCCCTGTGTAGATACCCGCAGTGGAGAAATCACTCTCGGTGGAAGAGGCATCCAGGTATATGGTATTGTAGAAGCAGCCAAGGGATATATTGGAATTGTTCGTTACATTGATCCCTGTGATGGCAGGACTCGCTCCCGAAACAGATGTATAGAGCCCTGAAATGAAATTGTTAAATACATTGGGGAACTGTTCACCGGTGGAACCGGTTACAATACTTACCCCATTGATTTTTGCTCCCGGTTCAACAGCCGTAATGTTTGCAACCTTGTTCCGGTAAAGTGAACCGTTACCGCCAAAGGCAATACCTGTAAAATTCTGACCTGCTGTAATGTTGGTCACACTGTTGTCATGGACAGAAAGGATCCCGCCACCGTAAATCCTGATCCCGTATGCATCATAGGTCGTACCTCCGGGTGTGTTGTTGTCAACCTGGTTGTTGTATACATTACAGGTGCCCCCCAACTGAGGACCAAAAAGATAAAATGTCTCACTCCAATCGGGAGTCATCTGCAGCCGGATGTTTCCATTCACGGTATTGTCATGAATATTATACAGGTTGCCTTCGCTGCCACTATAAAAATAGATTCCATAAAACGGATGTGTGCCGGGAGTTGTCAGTGATCCCAGAGTATTATTGTTAACCTGGTTGCCATAGATATTCAGATGGAACGGACTTCCGGAAATATAGAGGCCTCTCATACTCCCTGACCATCGTGCAGCTGTGGAAGTAGCATACGTGTTGTTTGAAATGATGTTGTTATAAATATTTACTGTATTGTCAACCCCTGTTGATAAGGTTGGATAAATGCAGTACATGTTCCCTGTAGTGGCAGTACGCTCCATGGATACTGTATTGGAATAGATATCCACATTCGGATTTCCTCCTGATCCGGTTCCCAGGTAAATTCCACGAAGGGTTCCGTTTCCCGGAACTATTCCTGTAAGGCTGTTATTCGCGATCTTCAGATTGTTCTGATAGGCGGTTCCGATGCCATAAATATTGGATGTACCCCCTCCAAAATCACTGATTTGATTTCCTCCGTCTACCCCGATCTCATTTCCCTGGTCATACAAATAAGCTAAAGCAGCAGGTGCATAATATCCATTAAATATAAATCCGTTGTACACATGTGAAATGACATTGTTGTAGAACTTGCCGTTGTTCATGGCATCGGTGGTCTCTGAAAGCGTAAGTGATGAGGTGGAGTAGGCTGTATGATTTCCTGCATAAATTCCGGTACACCAGTTTGCTGCCTGGTTCAGGCTGATCGTACAATTCTTGATGACCACCGATTGGCATCCGTCGATCGGGGCAGCACTGTTCGCTTTCACCAGAGCATAACCCCATTCCATCTGCATATTAGAAGTGGTGTTGGCTGGGTTCTCCTGGATACTGATGCCGTCGAATGTGATGTAGTCTCCCCCCGCAATGACAAAGATCCCATCGGTCGTTCCTGTGCCGGGTGTAGCAGCAGTGATCATTGGATTGACCCCTCCACCCGCATTCTGAAAAAGTATAGGATTTGCTGCCAATCCGGATGCTGTGATCAGCCCGGCGGTTGGTGAAGGGAGTGTTTCGGTATGCCCGGAGACAACGGAAAAAGTCACACCGCCGGGGCCTGCCCCCTGAGCGTTAAGGTCTGTGATAGCAGTTGCGATTGAAGCGTAATCACCGGGAATAGTTTTGATTCCGGTAAGTTGGGCATAGCCGCAACTGATTATTGCCAGGCCAATGAAAAGAAGGATAAATTTTTTCATGATGATTGGATTGATCCATAATTAGTTGACACGTAAAAATAAGGCCAAAATAAAAAAAAACAGTTACCATATGGTAATTAATAAAATAGGGTCGATATAAATATATGAGAATGGTCAGTTTTTCAACTGAGATACCTGCGGATCCGGCTTAGACTTTGAGGGGTAATTCCCAGGTAGGAGGCGAGGTATTTCTGGGGGATCAGTTGGATCAATTCAGGTTGCTCATTCTCCAGATCCCTGTAATTTTCCTCTGCCGTTTTAGACAATAGACTGATCTCCCGTTTCTCCTTTAACATGTAGAAATATTCCAATGCCCGTTTCCCAATAGCAGGAGCTACATCTGAAACCCGGTAAAGATCCTCAAGTTGTTCGAAACTCATTTGATACAATCGAATATCAGTAATTGCTTCTACTGAATACATGGATGGCTGTCGGTTCAAAAATGAGGAGTAGGAACTAAAAAAGGTACCCGGAAAAATTAATCTGATGGTATACTCTTTCCTTGCTATGACATGATAGAGTCTGGCAATTCCCGATACCAGGAAATTCAGGTAATTCTCTACCTCTCCCGCTTTCAGCAGAAACTGATGTTTTTTAAACTCAGCAAACTCCATCCGGGACCAAAACTCACTCCAATCCATTTCGGAGAAAGGGGCCAGCTTCTCAACAAACCTTCTAACCATCAATTCATCAGAATGTGGTAGATTTTCCATGTTGACAAAAATATCATGAAACAGAGAAAATAAAATTACCATATGGTAATTAATCACATGCGATGACAAAAAAACGTAGGCTTGGGAATGTACTAGAAATATCTTCGGATCCGGCTTAGGCTCTGTGGTGTAATCCCCAGGTATGAAGCGAGGTATTTCTGGGGAATAAGCTGGATCAGTTCTGGCTGCTCTTTCTGGAGTTCCCTGTAATTTTCTTCGGCTGTGTAGCACAATAATCTGATCTCGCGCTGCTCTTTCAAAAGATAGAAATATTCCAGGGAACGACGGCCAATAATTCCAGCGTTAGCACTGATTTTGTAGAGTTCCTCCAATCGGTCAAAGGGCATTCGGTATAACCGGATATCGGTAATGGCCTCAATGGAATAGCATGATGGAGCTCGGGTAAAAAAAGATGAATAGGCATTGAAAAACATATTCGGAAAGTTGAAGCGGAGGGTAAATTCCTTTGTGTCTGAAGAGAGGTATAGCCTTGCAATACCGGAAACCAGGAAGTTCAGGTAGTTCTCGACCTTTCCCGACTTTAAAAGGAGGTCATTCTTGTTGAATTCAGCAGGTTCCATCCGGCTCCAGAATTCGTGCCAATCCTGGTCAGTAAACGGGGCCAACCGCTCCACGAACTGCCTTATCAGCAATTCTTCGTTATGAATATCATGATCCATGAGGAGCGAAGGTATAAAAATATACAGATATGGTTTCAACTTTGGATGTAAATAGCAGATGTTTTACCGGAACGAGGTTGCTTCGTCGCTTACTTTTAGTTGGCATTTTGCCAGAACGAGGCTGCTTCGTCGCTTACTTATAGTTGGCATTTTACCAGATCGAGGTTGCTTCGCTTCGCTCGCAATGACATGGCGGGCGTTAGTCGGCATGAGGTTGCTTCATCCCGCAAATGCGGGATTCGCAATGACACGGCGATATGTTAATAGGGGGAAGATTGCTTCGTCCCGAAAAATCGGGACTCGCAATTTTTTTTGATGAGAGATATAACCTTTTACCCCATTACCGGATTAATGTCTTTGAGAAATTCTTAATCAACAATTAAATTGATCTCAGTATGACAAAAAATAGGCTGTATTATGTTTACATCATGACCAATACGTATAACACTGTATTGTATACAGGGGTAACAAATAACCTGGTCCGAAGGTTAAAGGAACATCGTAATTGTATCTTTACCAACGCATTTACTTCACGGTACAATATACATAAACTGGTTTGGTATGAGATATACCCATATATTGAAGATGCAATTGCTCGGGAGAAGCAGATCAAAGGTGGCTCAAGAATGAAAAAGATAGAGCTGATCGAAAAAACCAACAAAGATTGGCACAACCTTCAACCCTTCTAACTTCAATTGCGAGGAGGAACGCCGAAGGCGTTACGACGAAGCAATCCTCTATCAAAAGCAACAACGTCGTGTCATTGCGAGCGAAGCGAAGCAACCCTCTAACAAAAGCAACAACGTCGTGTCATTGCGAGCGAAGCGAAGCAACCCTCTAACAAAA
>CALCGJ010000038.1 GCA_937900965.1 uncultured Bacteroidota bacterium
TATCCTGGCAGAAGGATCACACGGAAGGAGATTGAATCCTTTATGAAGAACCGGAAAGAGGAGAAAGGTCAGTTTGTATTCTCCGGAGATCGCACCCAGGAACGGAAAAAACTCTCTACCCTTCGCCTGAAGCTGGCCGAAAGGTTGGTATCGGTAAGGAATGAAACTGCCATGCTAACCACCTTCAACGAGATAAACATGAGCAAGGTGCTTGATATCAAAGCACGATACGGCGACGCTTTCAAGGAAAAATATGGCGTAGGCATCGGCCTGATGTCTTTTTTCACCAAAGCAGTTACACTGGCACTGCAGGACTTCCCGCAGGTGAACTCGATGATCGACGGGGAAGAGCTGGTTACGCCTAACTATGTGGATATGGGTATCGCTGTTAGTGCTCCCAAAGGGCTGGTGGTTCCTGTAATCCGGAATACCGAAACCCTGAGCCTGGCAGAGATTGAGATCAAGATCAAAGAGATGGCCATTAAAGCCCGGGATAGCCGCATAACCATTGACGATATGAAAGGCGGATCCTTCACGATCTCTAATGGAGGAGTCTATGGATCCCTGATGTCAACGCCTATTCTAAATCCACCCCAGAGCGCGATTCTCGGAATGCACAAGATCATGGATCGTCCCATAGCAATTGAAGGGAAGGTCGAAATACATCCGATGATGTATGTTGCCCTTTCTTATGATCACCGGGTTATCGACGGAAGGGAGTCGGTAAGCTTCCTGGTCAGGGTCAGAGAACTAATCGAAGAGCCTGGAAGGATGTTAACGGCAGGAGAGGATCTATACCAGGTTCTTCTTGATATCTGAGAACAGCATGAGAACCCATGTCGATTTTCTGGTTATAGGATCGGGTATAGCCGGTCTTACCTTCGCTCTTAAAGTAGCTGAACATGGGAAAGTATGTATCATCACCAAGCAAAAAATGGACGATACAGCTACCAGCTATGCCCAGGGTGGGATTGCTGCTGTTATGCACACCCCCGACACGTATGAAAAGCACATCCAGGACACCATCATTGCCGGCGATGGTCTTTGCAATGAGAAGATTGTCAGGCTTACAATTTTGGAGTCGACCGACCGGATCAAGGAGCTGATTTCATGGGGAACCAATTTTGACAAAGACGAAACTGGCCGCTACGATATGGCCAAAGAGGGAGGACACTCCGAGTACCGTGTATTGCGTCATAAAGACAGCACCGGAAAGGAGATCGAAGATACCCTGATTGACCAGGTTCGCAAGCACCCGAATATCGAGGTGCTGGAAAACCATTACGCCATCGATATCATCACTCAACACCATCTGGGGATAGAAGTCAACATCAGAACTTCCGATGTAACCTGCTATGGAGTATATGTTCTCAACCCCAAGACCAACATGGTTGACACCATCCTTGCGAAGGTAACGTTGGTGGCTACCGGAGGAGCAGGTAATATATACAGCAACACAACCAATCCCACTATAGCAACCGGTGATGGGATTGCCATGGTTTATCGGGCAAAGGGGGTGATTGAAAATATGGAATTCATACAATTCCATCCCACTGCTCTTTATCATCCAATTGAACGGCCCTCCTTTCTTTTAACGGAAGCCCTGCGTGGATTTGGAGCTGTCCTCAAGGATTACAACGGGAGGGAGTTTATGCAGAAATACGATGACCGCCTCTCCCTTGCCTCCCGGGATATTGTGGCAAGAGCCATTGACAACGAACTCAAAATCAGCGGAGAAGACTTTGTTTACCTCGATTGCCGCCATCTCAACAAAGATGACCTGATCCGGCAATTTCCACGTATTTACGCCAAGTGCCTTAGCCTTGGCATCGACATCTCACGAGATCTGATACCGGTAGTCCCGGCAGCCCATTACATCTGCGGAGGGATTAAAACCGATGAATTTGGACACTCCACCATCCGCAATCTATATTCATCCGGTGAGTGTGCCAGTACGGGCATGCACGGCGCCAACCGGTTAGCTTCAAATTCCCTGCTTGAGTCAATCGTATTCTCACACCGGGCCAGTAAGCATGCCATCGAACGTTGTGCAATTATTGATTTCTGTAATGCGATCCCCGATTGGGATGCCGAAGGAATGGTTCTCACCGAAGAGATGATCCTGATCACACAATCCCAGAAGGAGCTTCAGGCCATCATGAGCAGTTATGTTGGCATTGTGAGGTCCGACTTACGATTACAGCGGGCTATTGACAGGTTAAACCTGCTGTTTGAAGAGACAGAAGATCTCTACAATAAGTCTATCCTCACACCCCGAATCAGCGAGTTACGGAATATGATCAGCGTAGCTTACCTGGTAATTCAGCAGGCTGCTGAACGCAAAGAAAACAGAGGGTTGCACTACTCCCTTGACTATCCAAAAGCACAGTCGGTTTTACTCAATCCCTAGTTTCGCTTTTACAGCCGAAGAAAGATCATTGGCTGGTGTTGAGTAGAGGACAACATCTTCAATGCTATTGAGCACGTAGGTGAATTTCTTTTCCTTGGCAACATCAGAAATAGCTTGTTTAGCCTTATCGATTAAGGGTTGGAGGAGTTTCTGCTGTTGAGCCTGAAGATCCTGCTGAGCCTGGGTTTGGAAAGCATCAATTCGCTCCTGCAATTGTTGGAGTTCCTGTTCTTTATTCTGCTTGATGATTTCAGACATCCCGGCTGATTTTGACTGGTAGGTGAGATATTTGTTCTCAAACTCCGCACGCATCTGATCCATTTGTTCCGTCAGGGCACCCTGGTATTTCTGGAGAGAGATCCGAACCGAATCAATACCCGGCATTGACTGTAAAAGAGCGTTGAAATCAATATATCCTACTTTTAACGGGGCCTCAGTTTGAGCCTGGGAGCTGAACGCCATACCGATGAGGAGCGCTATGACAGCAAAAATCTTTGGTAACTTTTTCATTGTTTTCATTTAAAATTGTGTTTGTACTTTTGGGTTCGCAAAATTAGAAAAAATATAATTACTTATGTATTATCAGCTCCGTTTATTTTCGATCCTTTCCCCCGGCGTCACCTGTCCCACTTGATCCACCTGAAGCCTGACTGCGAGTCCTTGACCCCATGGCAGCGCCTAACTGATCCAGAACGTCATCACTGATGTCGTATTTGGGATTCGAGAACATAATTGTAAGGCTTCCTGACTTATCAAAGATCAAAGCATAATTGTAATCCTCAGCAATCTGCTGGATGGCATTGTATATCTTTTCCTGTATAGGTTTGACCAGTTCCTGACGTTTCTTGAACAAATCGCCATCTTTCCCGAAATATTTGCGCTGAAGATCCTTCGCTTCCTTTTCCAGGTCAACGATCTCCTGCTCCTTCTTCGCTTTCATCTCTTCGGGCAACAACACCGATTGTGCCTGATAGTTGTCGTACATCTTCTCTACCTCCGCAAATTTATCTTCAATCTTCTTTTGCCACTGAATGGAAAGCTCTTCGATCTGAGCCTGTGCCTCTGCATATTCCGGAATATTATCCAGGATATACCTGGTATCAACATAAGCAAACTTCTGTGCTTGCACCAGGGTAATGGCGAATATCAACCCGATGAACGTTAATGTGATTTTTTTCATAACTAATTCTCTTATTTATTGATGCCGGATTCCAGATACCGGATGCCGGATGCCGGCTACCAGTTGGTTACTATCCTATTTTCATTAAATCAAATCTTCTCTTTCCCTAATCCCTA
>CALCGJ010000039.1 GCA_937900965.1 uncultured Bacteroidota bacterium
CGTTGCGCAGGCATTCGCCTTCGTCGGTCTTGTACTCCTCCCTGAAATGGCCTCCGCAGCTTTCGTTCCGTTCCAAGGCATCCATGGCCATCAACTCACCGAGTTCCAGGAAGTCGGCTACCCTGTTCGCTTTCTCCAGCTCGATGTTCATTCCGTCAACGTTACCCGGGATCTTCACATCTTTCCAGAATTCAGCCCTTAGCTTCCGAATCTCGTCAATAGCTTTTTTCAATCCTTCTGCATTACGACCCATCCCAACATTCTCCCACATGATCTTACCCAATGATTTGTGAAAATGGTCGACCGACTTCGTTCCTTTGATGGCTATCAGCTTCTCGAGCCGCTCTTTCACAGCCTGTTCAGTCTGGACAAATTCCGCTTTATCGGTAGGTATACGAGGAACCTTAATCTGGTCGGCCAGATATTCCTGCATAGTATATGGGAGCACAAAATAGCCGTCGGCCAGCCCTTGCATAAGAGCAGAAGCTCCCAGGCGGTTGGCTCCGTGGTCGGAAAAATTGGCTTCGCCAGCAACAAAAAGGCCCTTTACGGTGCTCTGTAACTCATAATCAACCCAGATGCCACCCATGGTATAGTGGACTGCCGGGAAGATCATCATAGGTGTTTCATAAGGATTCTCATCCACGATCTTTTCGTACATCTGGAACAGGTTCCCGTACCTCTCTTCGATCACATGCTTTCCGAGCCGTTTGATAGCATCAGCAAAATCGAGGTAGACGGCCAGACCGGTATCGCCAACTCCATAACCGGCATCGCACCGCTCTTTTGCTGCCCGGGAGGCTACATCTCGCGGTACCAGGTTCCCGAATGCAGGATATCTCCTCTCGAGAAAGTAATCCCGGTCCTCTTCTTTGATGGAGTTGGGTTTCAGTTGGCCTTTCTGTATTTTTTCAGCATCCTCCCTGTTTTTGGGAACCCAGATCCGGCCATCGTTCCGGAGGCTTTCGCTCATCAGTGTCAGCTTCGACTGGTAATCACCATGCACCGGGATACAGGTAGGATGGATCTGTGTGAAGGATGGGTTAGCAAAAAAAGCACCTTTCTTGAAGACCTGCCAGGCGGCACTTGAGTTCGATCCCATGGCGTTGGTAGAGAGGTAGAAGACATTTCCATAACCACCTGATGCAATCACAACTGCATGTCCGAAATGCCTTTCCAACCCGCCGGTGATGAGGTTGCGGGCAATTATTCCCCGGGCTTTTCCATCGATCAGGACCACCTCCATCATTTCGTGCCGGTTGTACATTTCAACCTTTCCGAGTTTGATCTGAAGGCTCAGAGCCCCGTATGCTCCAAGGAGGAGTTGCTGACCTGTTTGCCCCCGGGCATAAAAGGTGCGCGAAACGAGTGCACCCCCAAATGAGCGGTTGTCGAGCATACCGCTGTACTCCCTGGCAAAAGGGATTCCCTGGGCAACACACTGATCAATGATGTTGTTGCTAACTTCGGCCAGCCTGTATACGTTGGCTTCGCGGGAGCGGTAATCCCCTCCTTTGACAGTATCGTAAAATAACCGGTAGATGCTGTCACCGTCGTTGGGATAGTTCTTAGCTGCATTAATCCCTCCCTGGGCCGCGATACTATGGGCACGCCGGGGACTGTCCTGGTAACAGAAGATCTTTACATTGAATCCCAGCTCTCCGAGAGATGCTGCAGCCGAAGCACCTGCCAGTCCGGTTCCTACTACAATCACATCCAGTTTTCGCTTGTTGGCAGGATTAACCAGGTTCTGATGCGCTTTGTAATTGGTCCACTTTTCTGCTACCGGACCCTGTGGTATCTTTGAATTTAATTCTGTCATGATGCCTAACTGAAGATTAAAAAATAGAGGGGAATGATCATATATCCTAGTGGGATCACAATCGAAAAAATTGTTCCAAATCCCTGGATGTAGGGAGTATACGTTTTATGCTCCAGCCCGAGTGTCTGAAATGCAGCACCAAAGGCATGGTTGAGATGAAATGCCAGCACCACCATCAGGATCATGTATAGGATGGAGTAGAATGGTTGTATAAAGAGCCAACGGGCGGTTTCATAAAAGTCGGGTTCACCCCCATCTAGCAGCGGTACAGGGCTTTCCACCCATCCCAGCTTGATGAAATAGAAGTTCATGAAGTGGATGACCAGGAATATCAGGATGATACCACCGGTATAGATCATGTATTTGCTCAGGAACGGAGTGGAAGATTTGTTGCTGATTTTATACCGCACAGGTCTGGAAATCCAGTTTTTGATTTGCAGGATAATCCCCAGGATGATGTGGAAGACAATCCCACCGAAAAGGAATATCTCGAATACCTTAACCACATAATTTGTGCCCATGAAATGAGCCGCTTCCTGAAACCATAAACCTCCGTCGGCGCGAAGGAGACAGAGATTGATTCCCAGGTGGACGACCAGGAATACCATCAGGAAAAGACCAAGTAATGCCATCCAGATTTTTTGGGTGATGGATGAGAAGTGAAGAAAGGATGAACTCATGGATGTAGGATTTATAGAGATGATGAACAAAGTTAGAGGATAATTTTTGTACCTTCGACACCTCGAATCGAATTTATCAATATTTTAAACCAATCTAAATTATGTTTCCATCAAGCATTTACAAAGACAGAAGAAACCGGCTCAGGAATGAAGTTCAGGAGGGGTTGATCTTCTTCCCTGGTAACCAGGAGGTATCATTTAATTATCCGGCTAATACATATGCATTTCGTCAGGACAGTAACTTTCTCTATTTCTTTGGGTTGGATCAGCCAGATCTGGCCGGGGTGATGGACCTGGACGGAAATCATGATATTCTTTTTGGGAATGATGTTGATATGGGCGACATCATATGGATGGGACAGCAACCATCCATGAAAGAGAGAGGTGCCCAGATTGGAGTGGAAGAGATCCGCCCGATGAGTGAGCTGGAAGAGGTACTGCGAAGTGCCATCACTGCCGGAAGGAAAATTCACTTTATCCCCCCATACCGCGGAGAGACTGTAATCCAGATTTCCGAATTGATGGGTTTTCCCTTATCTGATATACGGAGTCAGGCATCCGAAGAGCTGATCAAAGCGGTGGTAAAGCTGCGGATGAAAAAAGATCAGCTCGAGATCCAGGAGATTGAGAGCATGGTTGATGTAGCATGGATGATGCATACAACGGCCATGAAAATGGCCCGCCCCGGTACCATCGAAAAGGAGATCGCCGGCACTATCGAAGGGATTGCCCTGGCACAGGCCTGTGGTGTATCCTTCCCGGTGATCCTCACCATCAACGGACAAACCC
>CALCGJ010000040.1 GCA_937900965.1 uncultured Bacteroidota bacterium
TCTTTGTGTCAGGTCGAATCATGTCCCGGACTTCCCGATCGACGCGAACACCTTCCCGAAAGGGGCGTACATGCTGTAAAGGAGTTGCCGGTTAGTTTTGCAGAAACAAATTAATCAACACAAGGAAAAAAAAAGCAAAGAGGGCCAGATGAATCAAATGTTTTACAGAATACCCAAAAACAGGAATGTTTTCTTTGCCTATATCGGATATGTCACCTCTATGACACTGCTTACAGTAAGTTATATTGTTGGCACTTCAACGGTTTTTTTACTGACCAGTGAATCTTACAGGTTGGTTTATAATAAAGGCGTACCATACATATTATACGGAATCATGGTTGGACTGGCTATCTGTTTTTCATGGCGATTTTTCAGGAAGTAATACATTGAATATAAGAACGGGACGTAACAAATCGGTTTATTACCCTTTTTCCACAATTCAACTTCCGTAATCTACAATTCAGTCATTTTCCTGTTTCCCATCCCTCGGACCTGCTGTTACTTTGCGGCAAAAACGCCATGAAAACATTCTTTCTTATTGCAATTATTCTTATCGGTTTACTGATTCCAAAACCAGAGTTCGCTCAAAGCCTCACCCAGGTGATCAGGGGAACCATCGCCGACAACCAGTCGAAATTAACCCTTCCGGGAGCTACGGTAGTTATCATCGGTTCAGATCCCGTGAAAGGAGCCGCCGCCGATATGGATGGACGGTTTTCCATTCAGGGAGTTGCTCCGGGTCGCTACGACCTGAAGGTCACATGCATCGGATACGAAGAGATCGTGATCCCAAGCGTGATAGTCACTTCAGGAAAAGAAGTGGTTCTGGAGATTACCCTGAAAGAGAACATCACTTCTTTGAAAGAGGTGGTGATATCCGGTGTCAAGAAAAATGAAACACTCAACCGGATGACATCCGTTAGTGCAAGGTCTTTCTCAATGGAAGAGGTGAACCGGTACTCGGGAGGCCATTCCGATCCCTCGCGACTGGTGGCCAACTTTGCAGGTGTAAGTTCACAAAATGATGCAACTAATGATATTGTCATCAGAGGAAATTCTCCGGCCGGTGTTCTTTGGAGGATTGAAGGACTCAATGTAGCCAACCCAAACCACTTTGCCACTCTGGGTACCACAGGTGGACCGATCAGTGTGCTGAACCCGAATATCCTGGCCAACTCCGACTTCATGACTTCCGCCTTTCCAGCCGACTATGGTAATGCCAATGCCGGGGTGTTCGATATAAGGTTCCGTAACGGGAATACGGAAAAAAGGGAACACATGATCCAGTTCGGGATGCTCACAGGGTTGGAGGCAATGAGTGAAGGCCCATTTGCAAAAGGCAGCGATGCCTCCTACCTCATAGGATGCCGTTATTCGTTCACCGGCCTGGCACAAGCCATCGGTATTCCTATCGGGACAGCAGCTACACCGAGATACCAGGATCTCTCCTTTAAACTCAACAGCGGGCAAACTGAAGCCGGTCGTTTCACACTTTTTGGCATGGGCGGAATCAGCAAGATCGACTTTAAGCACGGCAAAATTGACTCCACCGATATCTTTGCCCGTCCCAACCAGGATTCATATTCGAGGAGCAAGATCGGTGTACTCGGTCTTACGCACTTCATCCGGCTTAACAAAAAAGCCTATCTGAATACCACCCTGGGTGTGACTTATGCTCAGAACTCCTTTGATATGGATTCCCTGACCAACGCCACCGAACCTGTCAGGGTAAGAGATCTCAAGAATACGGAGATACGGTATATGGTAAACACGTATGTGGATTATAAATGGAACGCCCGGTTATCCCTGAAAGGAGGAATACAGCTGGAATTCCGTGACCTGGATCTCCGGCTCAAAGACCGGCAGTTTACAACGGAATGGAACAACATGTGGGATTACCAGGGGAATACAGCATTGCTGTCGGCATTCCTGCAGACAAAATACCGGATCACGGAGAAACTCGAGCTGAATGCTGGCTGGCGTTATCAGTACCTGACGCTGAATGGTTCTATGTCGCAGCAGCCACGGCTCGGAATGAGATACCAATTCAACAGGCAACATACAGTGAGCATCGGTTATGGCTACAACAGCCAGATGCAGTCTCTTTCACTCTATTTCTTCCGCGAGCTGAAACCGGACCAGATGTATGACGAATCCAACCGCGATCTCGGATTTACAAACAGCCACCATTTTGTTGTTGCATACGATGTGCTTCCTTTCCCCGACTGGCGGATTAAACTGGAAGGATATGCCCAGTTGCTGACCAATGTCCCGGTCTCCCAAACACCCGACAGCTATTCCAGACTGAACGAAGGGGGAGGATTCAGCTCGGATGACCGGAGCGGTCTCGTCAACAAAGGGACCGGAACCAATCTGGGGGTTGAGTTTACCCTCGAAAAGTTCTTCTCTAAAGGATATTATGGATTGCTCACCGGTTCCCTCTATCAATCGACTTACAAAGGGAGTGACGGAGTAACCCACAGTACGGCGTTCAATGGCAATTTTGTCTACAATATCCTGGTGGGCAAAGAGTTTAAGGTCGGAAAAACCAAACGCCATGCATTTACGGTAGACTTGAAATTCACCCACGCCGGAGGGCTTCCGTATACTCCTGTCGATCTGGCTGCCTCTCGTGAAGCAGGACAGCAGGTGCTGATGGGCGATGGCTACGCCTTTTCTGAGAGATACCCCGATTTTATGAGGCTTGACCTGAAAGCAGGATTTACTTACAACAGTAAGACAGTTAAGTTGTCCCAATCGATCTATGTAGATATTCAGAATGTTACAAATAATAAGAATATATTTGCAATGGGCTACAATCCGGTGACAAAGCAGATCAACTCAGTTTACCAGATAGGGTTTTACCCCAACGTAGTGTATAAGATTCAGTTCTAGGGATAATGAGAGGAAGGTTTTTAACCAGCTGAAGCTAAGCCAGATGAGACATAAGAAGATTCGGTTTCTTTATATGATTCTTACAGGGATCCTGATCTCAGTAGTGCTGAACCTCCTTGTACCGACCGCTGACAAACACACACTCCAAATCTGGGACTTACTTGTTTCGATTCTCATCACCATCATGGTCTGGGAGGGGAACCTCCGGATCATCAGCTGGATGAACCATCGGTTCCCATGGGAGGATCAGCCATGGAAGCGCATTTTGACCCAGATACTCATCAGTGTCTCATACAGCGCCGTTATAATCTTCGGCATCTCAATGCTGTTCAACGCGCTGTTCTATGAGCTCCCTGAAGGAAACACCGGTTTTTATATTACTGCCTTCGTGATCCTTGGAATGCTGGTTCTCTTTTCTCTTCTTGTTATCTCTATTGAGATCAGCATACAGTTTTTCCGGAGTTGGAAGGACTCACTGGTAGAGGTAGAACACCTCAGGTCTGAGACCTTGCAGGCCCAGCTTCAAACTCTGATCAACCAGATCAATCCGCATTTCCTTTTCAACAACCTAAGTGTCCTCTCTTCTCTGGTATACAAGGATCAGGACAAGGCAGTCGATTTCATTAATCAACTCTCAAAAGTATACC
>CALCGJ010000041.1 GCA_937900965.1 uncultured Bacteroidota bacterium
GGCACCATCATCACCCCCATCACCCCCATCACCAACACCAATCAGCCCTGCCAAACCGAGAGATTTTAAGAACGACCTCCCAGGTACTATCTCCATAAAATCTCCGGAAAAACCTACGCCAAGCAGTACTGAGCTGGAAGCAGAACAAGCACAAAATTCAGCAGCTTCTCCATTTACGGAAAATGAACTAATAAAACACTGGAAAACATTTGCAGCCGGTTTAAAAACCGATTACCCACACCTTGCCACAACCCTCACCTCCAGGGATCCTGTCCTGACCGAGGGATGGCTGATTGAATTTGAGCTCGATAACCGTATAATCGAAGAGGAGCTGAATCAGAAACGTGGAGAGCTTCTTGAATTCCTCAAAAGCGGGCTCAACAACTACCAGATTAAGCTCCAAACCAGCGTACAGGAAAACCACAAAGAGTTAAAGCCCTATACCGATAAAGAAAAGTTCGAGAAGATGGCGATCAAAAACCCGGCCCTGAACAAACTCAAAGAGCAACTTGACCTGGATATTGAATATTGATGAAAAAGCTCTTCTGCATAGGCGAAACCGTTCTTGACATTATATTCCGGGACAACCAGCCGGTGGCAGCGAAGCCGGGAGGCTCTATGCTGAACACAGCCGTTTCATTGGGCAGAGTGGGTCTGAATCCGGTCTTTATCAGTGATTTCGGAAAGGATGCCGCAGGGGATCTGATCGAATCATTTCTTACGAACAATGGAGTTAACAGCCAGTATCTTGAACGGTTCACCAATGGGCAAACAGCTATATCACTCGCATTCCTTGATGATGACAGAGATGCGAGCTACTCATTCTACCGGAACTTCCCCGAAGTTCGCTTGCTGAATCCCTTACCCGAGGCAGGTTTTGGTGATATTGTGATGTTCGGCTCATTTTTTGCCATTACCCATGAAGTACGGAAACAACTATGGGAGTTCCTCCTGAAAGCAAAGCAAAACGGTGCATTCCTGGTTTACGATCCGAACTTCCGGAGACCCTATCTGAAAGATCTGCCAAAATTCCGGCCCTGGATTTTTGAAAACATCAGTATCGCTCAACTCATCCGGGGATCAGCCGGAGATTTCATGCATATTTTTGAGGTGGATAATGCTGAAGGAGCTTACAAAGAGGTTGTCGATCACGGGGGGGACTCCCTGATCTATACCAAAAGTAACGAAGGAGTAGAGGTGATTACTCCTGCATTGCACCTGAAAATGCCGGTTCCTGACATCTGTCCGATCAGTACCATTGGGGCAGGAGATGCATTCAATGCCGGCCTGATCTACTCCTTTGCTTTACGTCCCTCAGAACCATCTATCCTGCTCTCCAAACCCGAATGGGAAAAGATCATACGGCTGGCAGTGGAATTCTCAACAAATGTTTGTCTAAGCCTTGATAATTATATTTCTCATGAATTTTCTCAACAGGTAAGTCATGTTTAGATGGTTGTCAAAAACAATATTGAGGTTGTTTGGCTGGCGAACCAATGGAGCCCTCCCGGATGGAATTAAGAAAGCCGTTGTAGTTTCAGCTCCTCATACAAGCTACTGGGATTTTGTGGTTGGCCGGCTAACATTCTGGGCCATCCGTGTCAACATCCGGTTTCTGATTAAGAAAGAGGTATTCATCTTCCCACTTGGGTGGATGTTCGAGCAAATTGGCGGATTGCCGGTTGACAGAGGAAAATATAAAAGCAATATGGTGAAACAGGTAGTCAGCATGTTTAATGAACATGACTCCCTGGTAGTGGTTATCACTCCGGAAGGAACCCGGAACCTTGTAGAAAATTGGAAAAAAGGTTTTTACCTGATTGCCCTGGAAGCCGGAGTTCCACTCGCTCTCTCTTTTATTGATTACAAGAATAAGACAGGGGGGATTGGTCCTATTCTTCATCCCACCGGTGATTACGAGAAAGACATGGTCTTTATTCAGGATTTTTATCGGGATAAAACAGCCTGCCACCCTGAACGATTTAACCTTTCAAAACAAAATACATCATGAAGTTTTTCGGCCTTCTGCCCCGCAATCCGGCTCAATCATCTATTCATTACCTTTGCCCTGAATTAATATATCTCACTTGACATTGAATCCCCGATCGGCTCTCCTTTTCTTTCTCTTTGCACTCCTTTTTTTTGGAGCGTGTAACGTTACAAAGAACGTACCGGAAGGAAATTATCTGTTGGTGAAAAACAAGATAGAGGTAGATACAAAAAAGGTGTCGCAGGATGATCTTGCCGGATACTACCAGCAGGAACCAAACAAGAAATTCCTGGGTATTTTCACACCTGGCATCACCCTGTATAACTGGGGCGTCATTAGGTCAGATAAAAAGAAAGATACCAAATTTAAAAAATGGTTGCGCACCAGGATCGGATCGGCCCCTGTCATTCTGGATACAACCCTGGTAGCGATCAGCCTTAAACAGATGGGTCTTTATCTGAATAATATTGGTTATTTCAATTCATCCCTCTACGACACCATTGTATATAAGAAGAGAAAAGCCAGGGTCACCTATCGGATTAAAACAACAAAACCATATACAATACGGAAACTTACATGGTCGATCAACGATACCCAGCTTGCTTCCTTTGTCTATCTCGACTCTTCCAAATGCCTCATTAAACGGAAAAGTAATTACAATGCCTATACACTCGATGGGGAGCGAACCCGGATTACAAAGGCACTTGTCAATAACGGCTATTATCGGTTCACTTCCAACTATATCGTATTCCAGGTAGACAGCTCT
Source organism: uncultured Bacteroidota bacterium (assembly GCA_937900965.1). Lineage (GTDB taxonomy): Bacteria > Bacteroidota > Bacteroidia > Bacteroidales > FEN-979 > QYOJ01. Next base: position 2,757 of record CALCGJ010000041.1, read on the forward strand.
CTGAATTCCAGGCAGATGGACATTACTGTGGAGATCCTCAACCCGGTGGTTCCATCGCTTGAAGATTTTGGGATGGTCATGGAATCGCAACACCACAGATATAAGATTCATCATATATTCATCTATCCCCAGTTTAACTACCAGGTGAAGGATACCCTGAAATATGATACCCTGGTAAAAACGTATTCGAACCCGTTTAAGGGAAGAAAATCGATCACATACTATTTTCTCTACCTCCGCAAATACAAACTCCGCCAACAAACCATCGTACAGAATATTCTGATCGAACCTGAAAGCTGGTATAATGTCAAAGATATCGACCAGACATACTCCCGGTTAGCAGGACTGCAGAACTTCAAGTTTATCAACATCGACTTTAACGATGCAAAACTTGATAAGAGTGAACGCCAGGCATGGCCTTTTCAGCTTGACAACCACATCAAACTTGCCAGATCATCTTCCCAATCCCTCAGCTGGAGCACGGATGGCACCAATTCGGCCGGGGGACTTGGAGTGGCAGGTAACATCGGGTACATGAACCGGAATATCTTTCATGGAGCCCAGATCTTTAAACTAACGCTTAGTGCATCCACCCAGATGCAGGCAGGTGGCGGTCAGGGAGGGCTCTTTAACACCATTGAGTTTGGGGCCAATGCCAGCGTCACATTTCCGCAATTTTTAATTCCCATCAGGCAGGAAAAATTACCCAAATCCTTTAAACCAAAAACAACCCTCTCCCTTGGATACAATTTCCAGCAGAAGCAGGATCCTGACTACAACAGGCATATTGCCAATGCCTCGTTTGGATATACCTGGATTCAGAATGCCACCCTTTCCCACACCCTGAATCCCGTCGAAGTGCTGCTGGTCAAGATATTTCCCAGTCCCGAATTTACCGCGAAGCTGGATTCTCTTCAGGATAACAGGTTTAAAAACCAGTACACCGATCACATGATTGCCGGGTTGAAATACACCCTGACATTCAGCAACCAGAATGTATCAAAGTACAAGAACTTCTTTTACATACGCTCTAACTTTGAAACTTCAGGGAACCTGCTTTACGGCATCGATAAGCTCTTTAAGGCCCCAAAGAACGAAAACGGTGAGTTCACCCTTTTCAATATCCAGTATTCCCAGTTTATAAGACCCGATATTGATTTCAGGTTTTACAACCAGTTCGGTAAAGGCTACTCGCTTGTTTACCGGTTCTACGGAGGGATTGGGATATCCTACGGCAATTCAAGTGTACTCCCGTTCGAAAAGGCTTTCCTTGCCGGGGGAGCCAACGACATGCGGGGATGGAGGCTGGGTGACCTGGGTCCGGGTTCCTTTCACAACGATACCGTCAGTCAGAATTTCGGACAACTGGGAGATATGCAACTGCAGTTTCAGCTTGAATACCGCTTCCCGATCTACAGTTTTTTTAAAGGAGCTCTCTTTACTGATATCGGTAATGTGTGGCTGCTTAAGCCTTCGCCTGATCTGCCCGGAGGATCCTTTTATTTTGACTCATTCATGTGGCAGATGGGTATTGATGTAGGCATTGGACTCCGGTTTGATTTCGACTTTTTTATCTTCCGCCTCGATCCGGCAGTCCCCATCCGTGTCCCTTCCAGGGAGGGTTCGAATAAATGGTATTTCAGCAAACTCCAGTTGAAAGATATCGTCTGGAATTTTGGGATCGGATATCCGTTTTAATTGCGGTAAATGTTAATTTGGACTAATTATTGATTATCTTTGTATGATGATATGCTTCTTGTATATCTGAAATACATAGAGTCAATTATTACGTTTATTAATTAAAAGGAGATTCGATATGAAATATATTATGAAGATGCGGATGCCAGTAGAAAAAGGCAATGAAAAAATAAAGGATCCGCAATTTGGACATAAGATGAAAGAGTTGCTTGCTGAAATAAAAGCAGAAGCAGCCTATTTTACAACGATCTGCGGAGAGAGAGGTGCCTATATCATTTTAAACCTGAACGATGCATCGGAGATTCCCGCAGTTTCAGAACCATTCTTTTTATGGTTAAATGCTTCTGTTGATGTCTTCCCGGTGATGGAGCCTGAAGATCTTGCAAAAGCAGGACCATCGATAGGTTCTGCAGTACAGAAATGGGGAAAATAAATTTAATGTATCTCTCCAATTTATTTAAAGGGTGCCTCAGGATATTGGGGCATTCTTTTTTTTAACCTGAGACGAATCAGATATGCCAGTCTAATTTGCTACACTTAATACCTTAAAATATGAGAAACATCCAGAATAAGTTAATTGTACTTCTTTTCATTACCCTCGCCTTTCCTCATCCCGGTTCTTCACAAGATAGTTTAACTAATGAACTTAGATATGAAGTGAATAGAATCTATCCCTATATTTCAATTACAAAAGAAAAATTAAATGAAGCCCATACCATAATTGATCTCAATACCTATTATGAATCATCTTGGATTAGAGAATATATTTCAGTTGAGCTTCTGACAAGCCATAAAGGAAGGATAAAGAAAGCTGTGAGTAAAAATGATACCCTGAGCCAGGAACAAAAAGACAATATGAATATGGCTGACCTTGGCACAGACATTGCGGTTAAGGTCCAATACATACCTGAGAACACATTAACTCATAATGATATAAAAGAGATCAGTTTTACATTTACAGTCAATCCCGAAAGTGATGCAATATTTTCTGGCGGACAGCAAAAATTGGAACAATACGTAAAAGATAATTCTATTGATAAAATTTCTGATACAAGTTTCAAGAAATTTACTTTAGCTGCCATAAAATTTACTATTAACGAAGAAGGGCACATAATCGATGCCCATGTATTCGAGTCATGTAAAGATGGAAAAACAGATGAATTATTATTGGAGACAATTAGCAATATGCCAGGCTGGAAGCCAGCAGAATATTCCAACGGTAGTAAAGTAAAACAGGAATTTGTATTACTTGTTGGAGACTTTGAAAACTGCGTGATCAACCTGTTAAATATCCGTCAAGATTGAAACAGATTAAAAGTCATGTTGAGTGGTGTTATTTTTTGTGTAAGTAACTTATTTTAATTACTTACGAGACTGACACGACTCTTTTTTACATGAAGTTATACGATACTTATTAACATATATTAATGGATCTATTTTTCAACTGCGAAACTTGAGTTACTTAATGAGCGGTTGGATCCCTCTTGTGATCTCTCCGGGCATGACTTGACCAACCATCCAATGAGATACTGACTTTAAAGATTGATAAGGAAGTATGAATGAACCATTTGATTTCAAACATTTATCAGTATTTTCGTTTACTTGGGCGTTTATTTGATTTCTAAAATTCTGTATAAATTGTTGGCATTATCATTGAATGAGAATACAATATTGTTCTGATCTGCACCTGGAGTTTCGTGAAAACAAGGAATTCCTGAAATTAAACCCTTTGCAACCAAAGGGTGATATCCTTTTGCTGGCCGGTGATATTGTTCCTTTTGCGGTAATGCATAAGCACTCCGATTTCTTTGACTATGTTTCTGATCATTTCAAAGCTACCTATTGGTTACCAGGTAATCATGAGTATTACCATTCCGACATTGCCGAAAAAAGCGGTCCTTTGAATGAGAAAATCAGGAAAAATGTATTTCTTGTAAATAATTTTGCAATTACGCATTCTGAGATAAAGCTAATCTTTTCGACATTGTGGACGAAAATATCACCAGTGAATCAATGGGCAATCCAACAAGGAATGTCCGATTTTCATGTAATCCGCCATAATGATCAACCGTTTACACCTTTACATTGTAATCAACTCAATGAAGATAGTATTCAATTTATTCAACAGGAAATTAACCAGGAAAAGTCAATTGTCATCACTCATCACGTTCCTACTTTTTTAAATTACCCGCTCAAACATAAAGGAGATATATTTAATGAAGCTTTTGCAGTTGAACTGCATGATCTTATCGAATCATCGCTGGTGGATTACTGGATCTATGGTCATAATCATGAGGCAATCAATAGTTTTTCGATCGGAAGAACCAGGTTAATCACCAACCAGTTGGGATATGTGAAGTTTAACGAGCATGTCAAATATAATAGTTTTGCTTTGGTTGATGTATAAGTGTATTTGCATTAAATGTATTGTTATTAACATGTTATCATTATATTTGCATGATTATACTACCTAATGATAATATGCATATAGTATGATAATATAATAAACATAGATATGAATACTGTTATACCTTACCTTAAAGAAGTATTTGGCGATGAGGTTATTGTCGAACCGGCGGATGAGGAAGTGGTTAGAAAGGTCCCATTCATCTTAGCAAATACATACGCTCTTTGGAAAGGGAAAATATTGAACAAACAAGTTTTCTTCGCTGTAAATAAGGGGGAAGAACTTCTGACACCTGACCAATTGAGGAAACAAACTGATCTTCTTGAAAATGTCGTAAAATGTCCCGTGATCCTGGTATTAAAAAGCATGGAAAGTTATAACCGGAACCGTCTTATTCAAAAAAAGATAAACTTCATTCTGGAAAATAAGCAAATTTTCCTCCCTGATTTATTGGTAGATCTGAAAGACTATCTTAAACCGGGGAGAACCAGAAAAGAATATCTTACACCGGCTGCCCAGTATCTGTTATTGTTTCATCTCCAGTTGCATAATCTTAACGAATATACCTTCAAAAAATTACAAGAAACCTTGCCCTATAATTATCTGACTACAAGCCGGGCTGTTGAGAATCTTACAAGTATGGGGATAAGTTTCACAGAAGGTGCAAAAGAAAAGCACCTCATGTTCTGGGAAAAAGGGAAGAACTTATGGCAAAAAGCTTTGCCATATCTCACCAGTCCGGTTAAAAAGACTGTTTACATCAATGATGAACTTCCCGAACAATTCAGAATTCTAACAAGTATTAACGCATTAGCACATTATACAAACATTGGTGATGCAACAACGGATCATTTCGCTATCAGTGCAAGGAATTTCCATCGACTTCATAAACAAGGTGAAATCCAAATGTTCAGCGAATATGATGGACAGTATAAAGTTGAACAATGGAAATATAATCCGATTGTGTTTGGAGAAGAGAGATTTGTGGATAGACTGTCTTTGTATCTGATCTTTCGTAATACCATCAATGAACGGATTGAAGCAGAACTTGAAACGATGCTTGAAAAGATGCCATGGTAAAAGGACTTAACACATTCAGGGAATATTTCAAGGATTTCCCGGGTAGTTATGTGATCATTGGCGGCACTGCCTGTGATATTATAATTGCTGCTGCCGGATTGACGCCCCGGGCCACTAAAGATATTGACATTATCCTGATAATAGAAGCGTTAACACCTGACTTTGTCAGAAATTTTTGGAAATTTATTAAAAATGGGAATTATGAAAAACGTGAAAAGAGTGCCAATGAACGGAAATATTATCGTTTCCTTAACCCAGCCGATCCTGACTTCCCGTTTCAGGTAGAGCTTTTTTCTCGGGAGCCTGACATTCTTGATCTGGAAGGAGAACCGCGTTTCACTCCGATTCCTGTGGATGACGATCTTTCCAGTCTTTCAGCCATTTTGTTAAATGATGTCTATTATCACTTTACCATTGATCACAGCATTATTGAGGATGATTTAAACAGAGCCAATATCGAAGCTTTGATTTGCCTTAAAGCCAGAGCTTATCTAGAAACGAAGGCACGAAAAGATAAAGGAGAAAAGGTGGATACAAAGCACATCAAAAAACACAAAGCTGATGTGTTCCGTTTGGTACTTTTGCTTGCACCTGAAACGGCATTCACTCTCCCTGGCTCAATAAAAGCTGATCTTCAGTTGTTTGTCAATACTGTTAAGAATGACCTGCCTGATCCTGCTATTTTTAAGGAAATGGGTGCCGGAATAATTGATGTAACTGCATTACTTAACCTATTAGTTAAGAACTTTGATCTGGAAGAGGCCACTCCGTAGGCTAGCAACTTCCAGCAAGAACTAATCGCTAAGTGGTTACAGGTTACATGTTAATCAGAAGTTTCAAATATAGATTCATTTATACAACTAAAGTATCACTTCCAGACTATGAATACATTATCATCAAAAAGGGAGATTGAAGATTTTCTTGATCAGCCCAATTTAAAGTACATTGATGAACAAATGAAAAAGGATTGTCCAGAATTTTCAAAAATAATTAACCCCAAGGATTATGAATGGATTGGCAGAGTAATGGTTAATACTGGATCCGATCATGAAGGTTCAATGATTCCTCATGGCTATTTATTACGATACCAATTTAACAAAACAGAATTGGAGCGAGCTAAGAATTAGAAACAGTTTCTTTAGAGGCAGCGATGGTAATATTAGAAATCACTTCAATAATCTTAATCATTGATTGTCTTAGAATTGAACAAGGTCATGATTTCGAAAAATATATTTGTGCAAATCATGTGCAAATAGAAAAGGGTCTTCAGATTATATTATCTAAAAACCCTTGATTTTGTTGGTGGGAGCAACAGGATTCGAACCTGTGACCCCCTGCTTGTAAGGCAGGTGCTCTGAACCAGCTGAGCTATGCTCCCCGAAATGAGGGGACAAAATTAATGTTTTTTTTCTTTCTGCCAACCTTCCGTAAAACAAAATAAACCCCCTTTACAATCCAGTCTTAACCGCCTCCCTCCTCCTTACCCTCATACTCCCACACACACATACCCCCATACCCGGGCGGTTATTTGGTTGTTTCCCCTCCCATCTGAGTGAAAACACTGTCTACAGGCTCCCACAGTTCAATTTTATTCCCTTCATTATCGAGGATATGAACAAATTTGCCATAGTCGTATGCTTCGATCTCGTCAACAATGGTTACACCGTTTTCCCTGAGCTTTTTTACCAGCCCCTCAATATTCTGCACCCTGTAGTTGATCATAAACTCTTTCTCCGAAGGATCGAAATAATCGGTCCCTTCATCAAAAGGACTCCATTGGAGATAATTGATTTCATCAGGCCTGTTGGCATTTCTGAACTCGAATGAAGAACCATATTCATTGATTGCAAGTCCTAAGTTTTTGCCATACCATTCTCTCGCCTCTTTTGGATTCTTCGAACGGAAGAAAATTCCTCCTATTCCTGTAACTTTTGGTGTTGTGTCATTCATAATACTCTTCGTTGGTTCGTACGTATCCGTTTTGGTGGTCTCCGCGTCAGTCTGATCGGTAACTGCATTACAACTTGCAGTAACTATCACGAGGAGAAGAACTTTAGTCAGATTTCTCATTTTTATTACGTTTAATCGTTTGTAACAAGTTGCCTGTCAAGGTATAATTTTAGTGTATGTTTTTTGCCATTATCTTTGTGAAGAGACGTTTTACGATAATTCAGTTTTCTCTCGCTTTTTATGGTTTTCCCGGGTATCCCAATGCAGCACGTGCAGCCCAGGCAGCATCATACATAGCAGTAAAACTTATCATAAAGTTTTCTTCCGAACTCTGATCCTCCATTGGTAACAGGGCAATCAGCGAAACATCGACATCAGGATCGTAAACCATGATGGTAAGGTAACCCCTGATATCCCCGTTGTGTCCAAATCCAAGGTTGGGTGTATATGTACAACCCAATGCATAGGGTCCTCCAAACTGTGAGCGATCCGTCTGCATAAGCGTAATAGTTTGTGCAGATAATACATTATTGCCGGTCATAAGAGTCCTGACAAACTGGTTCAGATTTTCAAAGTCACTCCAGCCATTCCCTTCTCCAACATGAGCGCTCATGTTGCTGGAACCATAGATAACTTTCCCAATGTTTTTATAATAGATTGTCCCGCTTGCATGCGGATCACCCAGGTATATATTGCTTGCCAGCCATGGGAAATGGAGGTTAAGAGGAACCCTGGTGTTGGTGCCGTATATATAATCCTCCAGATAATCGGTAAAGCTTTTTTGCTCACCGGAATGCAGGGAATAAATGCGTGCAACAATCTCACTGAGGATGGCGAAGCCTGTGTTACTGTAATGATATCCCGAATCCGGTTTGAAATAGCTTAAATCATGTATCACTAACTGTTCCACCATTTCTGGTACGGTAAACTGATGTGCTGAATCTGAATTATACATGAATTCCGTATAACTTTCTCCACCGAAACCCGGCACCGGATCGTTATCCACATCATACACACCGGCCGCATGCTGTAACAACAGCTCGATAGTGATCTCATTTTTATATGGAATCTGCCAATCAGGGGTTGCAGGCACATACGTTTCAGAGTAACCCGGAATCGTATCGGTAATTTTTTTGTAAATATCAAGCCAGCCAGCCTCATACATATTCAATATAGCAGTAGAAGTAAAGGTTTTGGTATTACTGGCAAACCGGAACATGGTTTTAGGTGTCAACAACGGCACACCCATGGCGTTGACACTGGCAAAGACAATATCGTCAGGTGTTTGCATATAGATGCTGATACTGGGGACCATATGACCCAATTTCACTTCAGTTGCTAGTCTTACAATCTCAATAGCTGCCTTCACTTGATCCGATTTGGTGAGATTGGTTGCCGGATCGTTATTCTTTTTACACCCCGATAATGATATCGTAATCAAGGCGATTATTGTGAAATAAAATCTTATTTTCATCGTGAGTAGTTGATTAATTATTATTCAGATTAATTAAATACTATATGCAAAGATAATAAAATAAATATACAAGAATGGATATATGAATTGTAGGTAAAATCACCAACTCATCAAGTCCGACAAGCTGGTTAAGAGATAAAGAATCGTTTTTATTTCGTATCTTGCAGCAGGTTTAACAAGACCGAATATGGCAAAAGGTGGCAAAGGAATAATCCTCCTGAGGGTTCTTCTGATTTTTCTGATCCTCATCATCACTCTCACAATTGCAACATTTTTCTGGATTCGTGCAACAGAAAAGGAAAAAATTTCTGAAGCGCTCGATTACCTGAGGGTTAAAGACAGGAATCTGGAGATGATGGAAAAGAGTTTCCAGAAACTCTATGAGGCCGACAATGATTTCTGGATGTATACACTTACATACGACATTGCCTACTCGAAGAAATATTCAAATGACATCAACGAGCTACTTGCGATCCTCGACTCACTGCGGTTTGGTCTGGAAACCGATACAACCGAGTTGATCTTCGTGGATGATGCCAGTGAAAGCATCATGCAAAAGGAGGATCTTTCCGGTAATTTTATACGGTTGAAGCGGCTGACCGATTCCCTGCTTTATTTAGCAGTCACGATAGATTCGGTCCAGTTTGGGACCGCTCCGATGAGTACACTTACGATCCGGCGATACTACCCCGATCTAAAAGCAATGGGACTCGATACGCTCAGCATAACCTCTACATCAGAGAAGGAGAAGAAGGGCTTTTTCAAAAGAGTAAAGGAGTTTTTTGTCGGGACAAAGGATTCGACAACTACTAAGCAACAGGTAACAGTAACCCGGGAAGGAGAAATTCCTGAGGGAGGAATCGACAGTACAATATCCATCGATCAGGTAAGCCAGGTAATTGCCGGCCAAACAAACCTCTACTATCAGAAACAGCTCCGGCTCCAGAAGAAATTCAGGCAAAGACTGGATGCCCAGGAGAAAGAGCTGATCCTTACAAACAAGAGGTTGATGGAAGAGTTCAAAGAGATCCTCTATCTCCTCAATGAACAGGTAGAGAGAAAAAATACAAAGATCCACGGAGATGCACTTGCTACCATCGACCACTCAGCCCGTATCATAAATCTGACCAGCATAGTGAGCCTGGGCATCGTGCTCATCCTCCTGATATTAATTATTATAACAATCCGGCAAATCATCGGGTACCAGAAGCAGATCATCGCCGCACGTCAGAAAGCTGTGGATGATGCCGCCGAGAAAGGCCGTTTCCTAGCTTACATGAGTCACGAGCTCAGAACTCCGTTAACCTCAATTGTCGGGTTTATAGAACAGCTGAAGCAGACCCCGCTCGATCCAACACAGGAGCAGTATATCTCCACCATGCGGACCTCTTCAGAGATGTTGCTGATAACCGTGAACGACATTCTCGATCTGTCCAAACTGGATTCGGGGAAAATGAGGTTTCTTATTGCACCTTTCAACCCGGCTTCAGTGATTGAACAGGTGTTAAACAGCCTGCGTCCATCAGCTGCCAAAAAAGGGCTGAATGTCAGCCTTAATAACCTTATTGGTGTTAATACGGTGCTCTCAGGGGATGAGATGCGTCTGAAACAGGTCCTCATCAACCTTCTGAACAATGCAGTGAAATATACGGAAAAAGGAGAGATTAACGTAACCCTCTCCATGAAACCCTGTGGTGATAAACAGTGTCTGGAGGTTAATATTGCCGACACTGGAATTGGGATTTCGAACGAACATATCGGAGATGTCTTTAGTGAATTTAGCCAGGTTCATGAGCAGTCGGCGAAGAAGTGGATCATCGGAACCGGGTTAGGATTACCAATCTGTAAAAAGATCGTAGATCAGCAGGGTGGAAAGATCTGGGCTGAAAGCCAGCTTCATAAAGGCTCCCGCTTCTCATTTATCATTCCTTACAGCATCAGCAAAGAGGTACCGGAAGTAATCACACCAACCGATAAGAGGATCGACACCTCCATCTTTATCGGGAAACGGATTCTGATTGTGGATGATACTGAAATCAACCTGGTGTTGCTGGAAGCAATCTTCAACAAGTGGGATGTAAAGGTTGACAAAGCAAAGAATGGGAAAGAGGCGCTCGAATTAGCTGGCAGGCATCACTACGACATGATACTCTCGGATGTAAATATGCCGGAATTGAATGGAATTGAGATGACCAAAAGGATCCGCCGGAACGTAACTTCCGATAACTCAAAAATACCTGTAATCATCCTCACAGCCAATATACTTCAGGATGAGATTGAAGAATTCCAGAGGGCTGGTGTAACCGACTACATGATGAAACCTTTTCTGATGGCCGACCTGTACCGGGTGATCCAAAAGCATCTGAAATAACTGAAGCCTTTGTTAATCTTTTGAGTTGATGTCCCTAACAGCTACCAGCTGGTCATACAGTCCTGAAAACTGATGCCAGTAGACGAATATTGTATACTGATTTTCTGTCTCCCAGTGATTTCCCTCAAAAAATGAGACATCCCCAACTGTGGAACCATCCGGCTTGAAAGCGTATTGATAGCCATAGTAGCCCTGTTTAAGAAAAAGAGAGCAGGTATAGCGTTTGCTTGCGGGATTAAAAACCATCTCATTGTGTGGCGCCATCCGGTAGTCGGCCAGAGCTCCCATCAGGTAAAATTTTCCTCCCGGGATCATGCTGCTTGAAGGGATAGAAAAATGTACCCAGGCATAGTCCGCTTCTATTGCGCTGTATTCGGCATATTCTTCATTTTCTATCAGTTTTCTGCCGTTGATATCCTGGTAAAAGATATAGGGTTTTCTGGCCCTGCTCATATCATCGAGCATGTAGACATGATATTCTCCGTCCCAGTCAATCAACCGTATGTTCTCCGTCTGGTATCGTAGACTTTTGATATCCAGTGTCCGAAACTCGTTCCCGCCATTAAAGCTGTGTGTGGGGTCGAATGTGAAATCAAGCTCGGAACCCCGGATAAACCTGGGCGTGGGATTTCGGATTGCGTTGTCCCAGCGCTCATTCTGCATGATCACAATCTTGATCTCCCTGGATGGGTTTGACCAGACAAAACCAGGCATGCTAACAGAAAAATCTACCTGCTGCCTTGAATGACTTTCCATTGGGGAATCCGACCTGACCACAGCTGCTGTAATTGCAACCGTAGTGGGTTCCACAACCATAAACCGCCGGGTAATTACAGGTGTTTCAGGGTCATCCAGGTAAACAATCAACAAGTAGTTCCCCGAAATCCTCGGCCTCATATTGTAAGAAGGGAAAGTAGATTCGTAGTGGATATACTCCACTGTTGTGTTATAGGAATAATTAAATTGCTCGATGATCTCCCCCTGCATGCCGTCAATGTAATCGGTTACCATCAGGTCGGTGGTGGTTTCCCATTCAGCGGTACAATGACGGATTGTAAATCTGTATGTTTTTAAAGATACATTCAGGTCATCAAAACTCAGTGTCACCATCTCTCCCGAGTTTAAAGAAACGATTGGCATAGCCATCTCAAATCCACTTTTAAATAGCAGGACAGTATGAATATCAGGATCATATACCCTGTTCTCATTCGGAAAATCCCAGGCCAGCAAGTTCCCGGAAACGAGTAGCAGGCTGATCAGGAGAAGTGTTGTACGATACATTCTGACAGGTTCAAGGTTCAAGTTCAGTCATTGATAAGTTTCATGGATCAGAGCGTAGAGCTCAAGATCGCATTGCGAATAATTCGTAAATTTCCTCTTCCCTAATCCCTAATCGCTAATCGCTAATCGCTTTCTGAATTCCGCACAAACAATCCCTGTCGCCACGGCCGCGTTCAACGACTCGGCATGATAATCTCTGTCAGCCGGGTAAAAAGGAATCGTTAACCGATGCGTAATGTAACCAGTAAGCTTGTGTGATATTCCATGTGCTTCACTCCCAATGACAATCATCCCATTTGGAGTGGGTTCTGCAGTATACAGGTTTTCTCCTTCCAGCATCATCCCATAAACCGGGACACCCACTTCAAGAGCTTCGAAGAATCCGGCAAGTTCAACATAGTTCACCTTAACCCGGGTGATAGAACCCATGGTAGCCTGTATTACTTTTGAGTTATACAGATCCACACTGTCAGTTGAGCATATCACCTCACGGATCCCGAACCAATCGGCTATCCGGATAATGGTTCCCATGTTCCCCGGATCCTGAATTCCGTCCAACACCAGCGTGAGATCTTCAAACCGGGAAGTCGGTTCCGGTGCCTCCTCCTGCATTTCAACAATTGCAAGAACCGGACTGGGGTTAGAGAGAGCGGAGATCCGCTCCATTTCAAAAGGTTTCACCTCCTCAACAGCGATCCCGGTGGCAAAGTGAGTATCCCTGAGCCAATCCGTCGTGGCAAAAATCTGTCTGACAGAAAAACGACTCTCAGCCAACTCCAGAACCAGTTTCGATCCCTCCGCAACAAAACAGCGGTGAAGATCCCTGTACTTTTTCTGCTTCAGGGATTGAACAAATTGTATCTGGGATTTCGTTATCATTGAATAACCTATCAATACTTCAATGCAGGAATGCAGGAATGCAGGAATTCACCACATCACCACATCACCACATCACCACATCACCACATCACCACATCACGATGGCACCACTGCACCACTTTGCCATGGTTCCGATTCAAATGTAAAAATACGAAAATTTGAGCAGGTTACTCAGCGAAAACCTCGAAGGTGATCTCAATGCCAACCTCTTTGTGCAGGTTGATTCTGGCTTTGTAGGTACCCAATTCTTTGACATGATCCTTATCCAGATGGATCTTTTTCCTGTCAATTTCGAAGTTGTGCTGCTCTTTCAATGCCTGGGCAATCTGGATCGCGTTTACAGATCCGAAGATCTTACCCGACTCGGCTGCCTTTGCACCGATCTTCACAACAAGGTTCTCCAGTTGCTTGGCCAGGTCTGCTGCCTCATTATGGATCTTTTGAGCTTTATGTGTTTGCTGTTTCTGATTTTCAGCCAGGATCTTCTTGCTGGATGAAGTGGCAAGAATAGCCATCCCTTGAGGAATCAGATAATTACGACCATAACCTGGCTTAACATTCACCATTTCATTGGCATATCCCAAATTGGGCACGTCCTGCTTTAAAATTACTTCCATCTCTTCTCCTCCTTATTTTAACAAGTCAGCCACATATGGTAATAACGCCAGATGACGGGCTCTCTTAACGGCTTGAGCCACTTTTCTCTGGTATTTGGTTGAAGTACCAGTGATTCGTCTGGGTAGGATCTTCCCCTGTTCGTTGATAAACTTCAACAGGAAGGTTCCATCTTTATAATCGATATATTTGATTCCGCTCTTCTTGAAACGGCAATACTTTTTCTTTTTGGTATCTACCGCTATAGGGGTCAAATACCGGATCTCACCTGATTGTTGTGCACTCATTGTCTGTTTCTTTTAAGTTTTTTCCGTTACTGATTCTTCTTTTTCAGCTTTAGCTTTGGCCCGTTTCTTCTCATTGTAAGCAAGTGAATGCTTGTCAAGGGCTACAGTGAGGAACCGTAAGATCCGCTCATCGCGTTTGAATGTAACTTCCCAATCACGAATGAGGGTTGGCTCTGCTTTGAACTCAATCAGGTGGTAAAACCCGGTGCTCTTTTTCTGGATAGGATAGGCGAGTTTTCGCAATCCCCAGTTGTTCTCGTAGACAATTTCAGCGCCATTGTCTTTCAGAAACTTCTGATACTTTTCAACCGTTTCCTTCATCTGTTCATCAGACAAAACGGGAGTCATAATGAAAACGGTTTCGTACTGGTTTGGCATTGTGTTGTTCGTTGTTAATGAATGTATTGATTTTTAAAAGGGAGTGCAAAGGTAGAAGATTAATTTCAGATTACAAAATAGTGACGGGAAAAAGAAACCAGCATCCAGGATCTAGGATCTAGAATCCAGAAGGGCTACCGCATACGCCGAAACCCCCTCTTCCCTGCCGATGAAACCGAGAGTTTCGCTGGTCTTGGCTTTAACAGAGATGGATCCCCGGGGAATTCCCATGACATCGGCAAGGAGCAAAATCATCTCCGGAATATATTTGCTGATCTTTGGGATTTGAAGGACGACGGTGGAATCGATGTTTCCGATAGTATACCCTTCCGAACGAATTAAGTCACAACTCTTTTTTAAGAGAATCTTACTGTCAATTCCCTTGAACTCTTCAGATGTATCAGGGAAATGTGTCCCGATATCGCCCAGGGCAGCTGCACCCAGAAGTGCATCACAGATGGCATGGATCAGTACATCGGCATCGGAATGGCCTGTTGCCCCTTTTGTATGTGGAACCAAAACACCGCCCAGCCAGAACTCTCTCCACTCTTCCAGTCTGTGCGTATCAAAACCGAAACCTATCCGAAATCCCATGTTCTCTTCTCACCATTTCACCATTTCACCATCTCACCATCTCACCATCTCACCATCTCACCATCTCACCATTTCA
>CALCGJ010000042.1 GCA_937900965.1 uncultured Bacteroidota bacterium
AAGCTTCATTGGTTTCATTTATACATTGTATCAGCAACGATATGTGATCGGTCAACTTGTCAGGCGGGATTTTCAGAACAAGTACCTCGCATCCTACATCGGACTTCCCTGGGCTTTTATCCAGCCCGGAGCCACGATTCTTGTGATGTGGTTTGCTTTTACCTTCGGATTAAAAATCAATGTGATGGATGGGGGAATCCCATTTGTCCCCTGGCTGATCTGTGGATTGATCCCATGGTTTTTTATGAGCGAAACGTTAACCTCCTCTTCAAACTCACTGATTGAATACGCATACCTGATTCAAAAGACCTCATTCAAAGTTGCTATCATTCCGTTTATTAAGATTTTCACGGGATTGATCATACACCTGTTTTTTATTCTGATCCTCGCCATTTTAGTCATGGCATATGGGTATTATCCGAACATCTACTGGTTACAGATCTTTTACCTTGTATTTGCCTCGTTCATTCTGCTTTCCGGCATCGGATGGTTAGTCTCCTCAATCAATGTTTTCATCCGGGATGTTGGGTTGATCGTAAACGTGGGGATCTCAATCATTTTCTGGGCTACCCCGATTATCTGGCCATACAGCATGCTAACGGGTAATTTGAAATACTTAGCACTGTTCAACCCATTTTTTTACATTATCGAGGGATACCGCTACTCCTTTTTGCAACAACAATGGATGTTCCAGAATGTTGAAATGACAATTTACTTCTGGGTAGTTACGGTTATTCTGTTTGTATCAGGAGCAATGATTTTCAAACGACTATCACCTCATTTTGCTGATGTTCTATAACACCTGAATCATGGCTGCTATTACCACCAATGACCCTTCTCAAATGTCGGATGAACTTGCAATCAAGGTCTCCTCAATCTCGAAGGTGTACCCACTGTATGATTCACCCCGCGACCGGTTGAAAGAAGCGCTGCATCCGGGACGAAAAAAATACCATCACGATTTTTATGCTCTCCGGGATGTAAGCTTTGAAATTAAAAAAGGAGAGACGATGGGCATTCTTGGCAGGAATGGCAGTGGGAAGTCCACCCTGCTTAAAGTATTGTCCAAAGTACTAACACCCACAAGTGGTAGTTGTCTGATTAATGGTAAGGTTTCTTCCTTACTCGAACTTGGTACAGGATTTAATCCGGAACTCACTGGTATGGAAAATCTTTACTTCAATGCCGCTATACAGGGATTTCAGAAATGGGAGATAGACGAAAAACTGGATGAAATCATCGCTTTTGCCGATATTGGAGAGTTTATTCATCAACCGGTTAAAATATATTCAAGTGGGATGTACGTCAGATTGGCATTTGCTATAGCTATTAATGTTGATCCGGAGATTCTTATAATAGACGAAGCCCTGGCAGTTGGAGACATGCGATTTCAACAGAAGTGTTTTCGCAAAATCAAAGAATTCCGGGAAACAGGAAAAACTATTCTTTTCTGTAGTCATGATATTGGGGCTATCCTGGCATTCTGTACATCCTGCATCTGGTTAAATGACGGTTCCATTAAATATCTGGGAAAACCTGATGAAGTTACCAACAAATACCAGGCATGGATAAATTATGAAACTGAAGTTTCAACAACACATAAAAAAAGCATCAATGAGGAGTCAAATGGAGAATTGTTGGTGGATTTAACCAGGCTGTGGCGGGATGTATCCAACTGTCACCAGTTTGGTGACAATACTGTAGAAATGTTATCGGTCGCTTTTTATGATGCGAATTATAAAACTATTAACACACTTAGAGGAGGAGAAAAGGTCAGTCTATCTCCTAAGATTAAATTCAAAACAGAATTATCTGATGTCATTGTTGGGTTTAATATAAAAAACAAACTTGGAATAATTGTTTTCGGCACCAATACTTATGTAGAAAAATGCACTATCCCACCCGTGAAGTCAAACAGTATCAAAGTCGTAGCGTTTTCATTCATTTTTCCAAATTTAGGAAACGGCACGTATTCAATTGATATAGCCGTTGCTTCCGGAGAACAAATTGATCATAAGCAACACTGCTGGAAATATGATGTAATAGTTTTTAATACGAATAACACACTGCTTCAAGCTTCATTTGGTCAGATTTTTCTCCGTTCAGATGAGATACAGATAACATATATTGAATGTTTCGAATAATATTTTTTCAATTGATAATAACGTGAAAATATTGATGAACCCTTTAGAACAGTATTTCTATTCAAACCAAAAATTGATATTCTTATCGATGATGGCGGGCATACCATGGAACAGCAAATAATCAGCTTTGAAGACCGGTTCTATGAGCGGATTTCCCGAAAAAAATAAGATAAATATAATGCATATTGGTAATATCATTTTTTCTGATCCCAGATTTATCGAGACACCTCCTGCCTGGATTGAACATATTCCTTTTGCTTTTTTTCTTATTGAAACATTAAAACCAAATGTATTTGTTGAACTTGGAACACATTATGGCAACTCCTATTTCGCCTTTTGTCAGGCAATAAATGAATTGAAAATAAATTCAAAAGCCTATGCAATAGATCGTTGGACAGGCGATAAACATTCAGGGTATTATGGCATCGAAGTATTTGAATACGTTGACAGAATAAACAATCAAAACTTTTCTCATTTCTCCAATTTGATAAAGATGTCCTTTGATGATGCTAATCCGTATTTCAATGAAGGCACTATTGATTTACTTCATATTGATGGGACGCATAACTATGAAGCTGTCAAGCACGATTTTGAAATGTGGTTACCCAAGATGAGCAACAAAGGAATAATGATATTGCATGATACGAAAGTGTACGAAACTGGATTTGGTGTCTGGAAATTGATGGAAGAACTTAAAAACCGCTATCATTCAATGGAATTTAATCATGGGAATGGTTTGGGAATAATTTGCACTGGTAACGATGTAAATACTGATTTTCTGCATTTTATTGAAAAATCGAATCATGATTCATTTAATGCAAATTTGTTTGCAAATCTTGGCGAAAAGTTATCACTTAAACTTCAAACTGATTTTCTTCTTAAGGAATTAAAACGGAGCAGGGAAGAACAGGAACAAAAAAACATAGAGCTAACGAAGAACATAAAAGAAATGAATCAGATAATCATGTCAAGATCATGGCGGTTAACTATGCCACTTCGTTATATAATGAAAATAATTGACTTGATTTCAAGAAGGTTTTAAAGTTATAACCTGTTAATATTTAATTAAATATGAACCTTCTTATCCGGTTAGCAAAAACGGCAAGGGCAATAAAGGGAGCCATTATAGCAATTCACCGGACAAGTAATCTACGGGAGGTAATCATTAAATTCACAAAGATAATTACAAACGAGGGGCTACGAGGAATTGTCAGCAGACTTGAAAGGTTGAAACGGAAGGATTACACTGAATGGATAAAACGATATGAGGCCTTGACTAAGGCGGAATTGGAATCAATGCAACAAAGACAATCCGGATTCCTGCATAGACCATTGATTTCTGTAATTCTTCCAGTACATAATCCCAAACCTGAATGGTTGATGCAAGCAATTGAGTCCATATGTCAACAGATATATCCAAACTGGGAACTCTGCATCGCTGATGATGCTTCGACAGACAATAAAATCCGGAAAACACTTAATTATTATCAACAACGAGATCCAAGGATTAAGGTGGTTTTCAGGAAACTAAACGGTCATATTGTTGAATGCTCTAACAGTGCATTGGAACTGGCCGTTGGAGATTGGGTTGCCTTGCTGGATCATGATGACCTTATTTCTCCTGATGCTCTTTATTGGGCAATAGATGCTATAAATAAGTTCCCGCATGTAAGAATGATATATTCCGATGAGGATAAAATTGATGTATCAGGGAACAGATCAGATCCCTATTTCAAATCTGATTGGAATCCTGATTTGTTTTACTCACACAATATGTTTTGTCATCTGGGCATTTATCAGGCAGATCTGTTAAAGGAGGCCGGCAGGTTCCGACCTGGATTTGAGGGAGCCCAGGATTATGATCTGGCTTTACGTTGTATTGAACTGATTAACATTGAACAGATACATCATATTCCAAGGGTACTTTACCATTGGCGTGCTCACATTAACAGTACAGCCTATTCCGCCAGCACCAAACCCTATGCTATGCTGTCAGGTGAACGAGCGCTGAATGAATATTTTCA
>CALCGJ010000043.1 GCA_937900965.1 uncultured Bacteroidota bacterium
GCACCCGAAAATTTCCTATGCAGCTTGATTCATATATTTAATTGCCGGAGTAATATCGAAATACTCCAGTAACTACTATTCTGCCCTAACAGACATCATCGGCCAACCTCACTTGAATATGTAGTCATGCTAAATGATGAATAATTCCAGGCTGATATAACCGATCACGTATGTATTGGACTACTATCCAATTTAACCGGTTCTGTGTTACAAGATGACATCGCAAAGACCCTCCTTCGTATGCAACAATCCGGGCAGGAAATTTTGTTTTATAAAACCAAAAAACGAGGAGGGACAAATGATTGCAAAAGAACCGATTTTAAAACAAATAATCCGCAAAACACCCACAAGTTTCAGTTGGGTCGATCACCGACTGGTTAGAAACAGGTATATAGAATCATGTACTCATGCACAGTCTGCTTTGTACTTGTTCCTGGTATGTGTATCTGATGCCAGAGGTTTGAGTTATTACTCTGATAAATCCATTATAAGAAAACTGGATATGGATGTTCAGAGTTTGAGAGAAGCAAGAACAGGTTTGGTCAAAAACAGTTTGATTGCCTGGCAAAAGCCGATATATCAGGTTATCAGTCTTGAACCCGGGAATAATAACTGCCGTTCAGGTCAGATGATGAGCCTGTCAGATCTTTTGGGAGGTGTAAAATGATTGATTATGAAACTTATGTTCAGATTAGAAATTATTTTACACAAGATTATTTAAAGTACAGCCAGATTGCCAATAAACTGGGATTGGACAAAAGAACAGTTGCTATCTGAGCAAATGAGTCAAGAGACGGAAGCTATTGCCTATGATACAGCTATTATGGCGATGGAGGCGTTAACTTCTTCAACTGTTAACTCAAGGAAAGAGCTGATCGCTTATCTTCAAAAGAATACTTTTAAAAAAATGGTTATCTATCCCACATCGTTTGATTCATATAGCGAACCTTCCAAATCTCTTGAACTTTTTCAGGTTGAAGGGGATAACCTAAAACTGATCCGAACCTGCCACGATTAGTGAATACCCTGGATATGGTTTTTTATAAAATGCAACGATGAAAATTTAACCACATTATAGTTGCAGCATTGCATTTGATCGCCGTTCTAATATCTATCTTTGGGTAGAGAACTATCTCACCAAATTCGGGATGCTTCCATATTTTCCGAAGCTACCTCCACCGCCAATGGAAGGGCCTTCAACATAATCGCACAGAATCTTTCCATAAATCGCTTTATCGGAGGCATCTCCAACATATTCTAACTCGATCTCAACAAATCCTACAATTGGCTGTTCACCACTAGGGGTGCAATCACCGTCGTAAACAACAACAGTGGTTGCCCACCGATGCTCATATCTCTGAGTGCCATCAGGATATAGACTTGGATCCAATTTGCTATCCAATTGTATATTAGGTTGGCCTTCGGAGGCCACAATTGTGGCATCCCAACCTCCTAAACCACTACAGGGTATCGGATTCCCAGTGGCATCATCAACCCCGGCTGCAGGTTTTCCCTCTAAAGGCCCATCGTCTCCATCCGGATCAGGGGTTACATCATATCCTTTAATCTGAAACAATGTCTGCAAAGCATAAAATGTATTTTGACTAAGATCTCCATTGAGAAAGTCAAAACTTATATTGTTAACAGTTATATCTGGATTATCATAATCAGTATCGGGATCTATGCCGTTCAAATTATCAAGAATATTCCTTTCCTTGCTATCGTTACTTGGCGAATTGTCCCATGTATTCCACCCCGCGCATGCGGTTGGTTCGGTCGAAGGGCTGAATTGGATGCGCTTGCCACAATAGTTCCCTTCCTCATCAGCATTAAGCTCAAACCATCTTAAAGAAATTCCTATAGGAAGTTCAATTTCACCTTCCCCAGCCGAGCCTTGTCCAGTCAGGGCGGCAACGGCTATCGCTGATACAGCCACATCATCGATTCCGAAGATTCGCGCAAAAAAGGTTCCAATCTTTAAATTTTGAGTATCATCTCTACGAGCTATAACCTGCACGGCATTGGGTTGGTTCGGAGTCTCAATAAAAGGTGGATCTGCATTTTGATCCCATTTTCCTATCTGGACATCCCCTGTACCAGGAAAGACTTCGATACCGATCCCTGCCGCTTTATTCTCATGTGCTGTTTCGTAGGCCATTTGCTCAATGGATAATTTGTCATTGGCATTGATATCGGTGCCTGAAAATATCGCATCGTCATAATGGTTGTCAGTGGTTATATTATAACTTTGTTGCTGGCTGTAAGACATTCCGGTATAAATCTCGCCAAGCAATCCAGTTGCTGCGAGTGCTGATGAATCAGCTACATTTTGAAGCTCATTTTTTGTTGTAAACATATATCCAACATCTACTGCAAGAGCAACAAAGCTTAGCAGCACTACCATTACAATGGCAACCACAACCGCTACTACACCTCGCTGGTCTTTCAATTTAGACATAAGTATATCATTAATTTCCATTTGCACCTCGCAATAAATATGTGTTTACTCCATTTTCATTATTGTTTTGGCTCTTAATTTTGAGTCAATCGGGCCAAATTTCAACTTTGGAAGAACTAAAAAATCGTAATCAAAAGTTATGGTAACAGTGAGGGGGGATCCAGGCTGTATTCCGGTTCTGACCCCTGGAGGATCTATAAAGGGATCTGGAGGATCTATAAAGGGATCTCCGGGAATCCAAGAGGAGGACGTCCCAAAGGTAACAAGATATTTATCAGCGTATTTATCAATAACGTCTTTAATTTGGGCATCAGATACCCTTGGATCCCTCATAACTATTCCCGCCCGTGCACCTTCTCTGCAGGCGTTGGTAATCACATGTTGATTATATAGAAGCAAACTAAATTCTATAATCCCAAAAAGCAGCGCTAGAAATAATGGTAGAATAAGCGCGAACTCTACAATAGCTGCTCCGTCCTCGTCGTTTAAATTTAGTGTCGGTTTCATCATTTATATTTGTTTGTTTTAATTAAATTTGCATTAAGACGGAAGAATTTGTTCCATTCTCATCACTGTCCGCCGCGTCAGTGTTTTTATTGTGCCAAGACCCAATATGGCAGGAACCAAAAATTTATAATTGTACTGAACCTCAACAGAAAAAGCCTCTCCGAAGGATTTGCCTATATTACGAAGATCTGGATATCCAACTGTAGGTGGCGTGCTGCCTCCAAAATCTATTAGGCGATTCTCACAATACTTTCTGACCACGTATTCGACACCTCCTGTATCAGGATAAGCTATATTTGAATCCACTTTTCGGGTTATCCCTGCACGCGCTCCTTCCCTGCTTGCATTCACGATGACCTGAGAATTATACAAAAGCAGGCCGAATTCAATAGCTCCAATGGCCAACAGAATTAATAAAAGTGCGACGATTGCAAATTCTACTATCACTGCACCATTTTGATTTTTTATAATTTTTTTTGGTTTCATTTTTTCAATCGCCATTTCATTGAATTGAAATGTTAATTAATGTTTTTTGTTTAGCTCACATAACGGTTGAAGTCAAACAAGCTCTTTTATCCCAAAACAAGGTATTATACAAAGAACAGTAAATGTCTTTTTGCCTTTTGTCAAGACAGTTAAAATTTTTAAGAAATACTTTTTTTACAAATTTTGTCCCATGGTATTACAAATTTTGTCAATGCATCTCC
>CALCGJ010000044.1 GCA_937900965.1 uncultured Bacteroidota bacterium
TTTTTGGCATGCCGGAGGATCAGTGGGTTGAAGTCGGTCGCATAGATCTGTGTTTTATGGAACAATCCCTCCTCCCTTAAAATGATTGCCATGGAGTAAACCTCTTCCCCGCTAGCACATCCGGCATGCCAGATCTTCACATGAGGATAGCTCCTTAATACAGGCAGGACACTTTGCCTAAGCGCTTTATAAAAGCTGGGATCCCTGAACATTTCTGTAACGGTGATGGAAAGATCCATCAGTATCTTATCCACGAAGTCGCTGTCGTAAATCGCCTTGTGGGTCATCTCGGTGATGGAATTCAATTCCGATATCTGGAAGCGGTTTAGGATCCTTCTTTTGATATGTGCTTTTGAGTAGTTCCGGAAATCATATCCGTACTTCAGGTAAAGGGCCTCTATCAATAACCGGATCTCAATTTCCTGATTTTCCTGTATCTCTTCCTGCTTCTTCTTCAATCTTCTGGTATTGATTTATTTTTGTTATGATTTTTTCGAATCATATTTCTGATAACGGAAGCCAGTATGCTGGTGACCAGAATTCCTATGATGATCAGCAGTGAGTCCATGGTAGTGAGAGGCATAAGCTGATAGTGGTTAAGGATCATCTTCAACCCAACAAAGATTAACAACACTGCAAGTCCCACTTTGAGAAATTCAAAACGATTCATTACATTCATCACCACAAAAAAGAGGGATCTCAATCCAAGGATAGCAAAAATATTGGAAAAGAAGACGATAAAGGGATCTTGTGTGACCGAAAAAACAGCCGGAACTGAATCCACGGCAAACAAAACATCCGTAAATTCAATGATTAGAAGGACGACAAACAGGGGTGTAAGGACAATCTTTCCCTGATGCCTGATCCAGAATTTCTCACCATGATCTTCGCGGGTTACAGAGAACCACCGGGAGGCAAACTTCACAATAGGATGGTGCTGGGTGTCGATAGACATTTTGTGGCGGTGAAAGAGAAAATCATAACCCATTTTGCCACCCAGGAATATTAATAAGACTCCGAAAATTACAAAAAACCATTCAAAATAGTGAAGCAGTGCTCCGGCCGCAAAGATGAAAATAAAGCGCATCACCACTGCCCCCAGGATCCCCCAGAAAAGCACCTTTTTGTAATATTCCTTCCGGATGTTGAAGGAGAAAAAGATCATGATGATCACAAAGACATTATCAACCGACAGGGAATATTCGATCAGATAGCCGGTAAGGTATTCGAGTGCCAGATTGCGGTTGTATATCCTAATGGCCTGGTCAGTTTCAATTCCTTGTGGAATTACGATGGGGTGATTGTATTCGGCAACGAGGCCTTTGACAGCTTCCAACGAATCGGGTCCATGCAGGATATTTCCGAAATGGAACAGAAAGATGTAGAAGAGGATAGAGATCCCTACCCACACGGCAGTCCACGTAGCAGCTTCCCTGAATTTCGGCTGGTGTGCCTTCCTGGTGAAAACACCAAGATCGAGAGCCATCATCGCGAAGATGAAGACCAGAAATATGATAAAAAAGACAACTTCGTTCTGGGACAATGCCATGGCTCAAAAATAACATAAAATTCTTACTTTTGTATCCCCTTAAACGTTAAGAAACCACTTGTTATGAACGATGCTGTAGTCCTGAATCCAAATCCGCTGATTCGTTACCTCGACAAACCTTCCGATGACTTTACCCGTGCCGATCTGATCCGCTTCATCGAAGCGAATGGAATCCAAATGGTCAATTTCAGATATGCAGGTGCAGATGGACGGCTGAAGACGCTGAATTTCATCATAAAAAGCCGCGAGCATCTGGAGAATATTCTCAGCGCCGGTGAAAGGGTAGATGGCTCCAGCATCTTCCCGCATTATGTCGAACCCGGTTCCTCCGATCTATATGTCATTCCCCGTTACCGCACTGCTTTCCTGAATCCGTTTTCGGAAATTCCGGCGCTGGATATCATCTGCTCCTATTACGATAAAGACGGCAATCCATTTGAGAGTTCGCCTGAATATATCATGCGCAAGGCTTACCATTCATTGAAAAACTCTACCGGTTTCGACTATGAAGTGATGGGCGAACTGGAGTATTACGTAATCAGTGAAAAGAATCCTTTGTATGAAGCGGCCGACCAGCGTGGCTATCACGAATCTTCCCCCTTTTGCAAATGGGAAGGACTCCGTACCGAAGCAATGCAGGCAATTGCACATTGCGGCGGGTTTATCAAGTACGGCCATACAGAGGTAGGTACGTTTACCGAATCAGGATTGCTTTATGAGCAGAACGAGATTGAATTTTCTCCTGTCAGGCTGGAAGATGCCGCAGAACAGTTGCTGATTGCTAAGTGGATTCTTCGCTCACTTGCATATAAACATGGGGTTACAGTGAGCTTCGCCCCCAAAATCACCACGGGAAAAGCAGGTAGTGGGATGCATATCCATACCCGGCTGCTTAAGAACGGCAAGAGTGCGATGCTCGACAAGGGAAAGTTGTCGGATCCGGCCCGCAAAGCAATTGCCGGGTACCTTACCATGGCTCGATCGCTAACCGCCTTTGGGAATACCATCCCCACTTCCTACTTCCGTCTGGTTCCCCACCAGGAGGCACCAACAACCATCTGCTGGGGAGACAGGAACCGCTCAGTACTGGTTCGCGTTCCCCTTGGCTGGACCGGTTCGAAAAACAACATGCTGGCAGATGCCAACCCATTGGAAGCAACCAGTAAAAATATCTTCAGCGACAGGCAAACTGTTGAGTTCCGTTGTCCCGACGGATCCGCTGATGTTTACCTCCTTTTTGCCGGTCTCGCTATTGCGGCACGGCACGGACTGGAGATGAAAAATGCAATGGAGTTCGCACAAAAAACCTATGTAGACGTCAACATCTTCGATGACAAGTACAAGAAACGGGTCAGCGAACTGGAGCATCTCCCCACCTCATGCTGGGATTCGGCTGATGCCCTGGAAGAACAGCGAACCATATACCAGGCAAAAGGGGTCTTTCCTAAAAAATTCATCGATGGCATTATCGGCATGCTGAAGAGCTTCGACGACCAACACCTCCGTTCCGACATCCGCGAAAACGAAAAAGAGGTCATCAGGCTGGTGGATAGGTTTTTACATTGTGGGTGATCCAATCAAACACCACGGATTAGCTTAGGAGATCTTAATCTCTTTTTTCACGTCCAGTGTAGCTTCTGTTTTTTTCGGAAGGTCGATCTTCAGGATCCCATTGTTGTAATCGGCTTTGATCTTCTCGGTATCAACCGACTTTGGCAGTGTGAAAGAACGACTGAACGATCCGAAATAAAACTCTTTGCGCGTATAGTTCTTTCCCTCTTCCCGTTTCTCATCTTCCATCTCAGAAGAGATTGTCAGAACCGAGTTCTCAAGGTCTATTTTGAAGTCCTCCTTGTTCATCCCGGGAGCTGCAATCTCAAGCTCAAATCCATTGGGTGTTTCAATGATATTTGCTGAAGGGTCACTTGCACGTTTGCCAAAAAAATCAGTATAATCAGCATCGAAAAAGTTCGAAACGATGTCAGCAAGCGGATTTTTTTGTTGCCATCTGATAACTGCCATAATAATGTTCTCCTTATTTTTGTACAGGGGATCAAGATACGGATTATTTCTGATTGTATTGTCAAAATGACAGCTTTACCCATAAATCCACTACTTTTACCTCAAATTATCCTGGAGATGTCAACATCAATCAGGTCCCACCTTTCCATGCTGGGAGTCACTATCGTGTTTGGGCTCCACTACAGCATTGCCAAGAGCATGATGCCAGACTACCTGGGTCCGTTACAAATGGTTTTCATACGGCTGATGGGTGGCGCTCTTCTTTTCTGGATCTTTCAACGACTCTTTATCCGGGAAAAAGTTGAGCGCCGCGATCTGATGAAGCTGGCTCTATGCGGTTTTGTGGGCCTTACATTGAATGTAGGTCTCTTTTATGTTGGGCTCAATTATACCACTCCTGTTGATGCCTCCGTAATCCATGTCTCTAACCCCATCCTGGTACTCATCCTGGCTGCCATTCTGCTCAAAGAGAAGATAACTGCTTTAAAACTATCCGGCATAGTTTTAGGTATTGCGGGATCCCTCATCCTGATCCTTTGGGGAAGGCACCTCCAACTTGGAGGGCAAACCGCTCTCGGGA